>CBDUEF010000167.1:0-6095 GCA_965366095.1 uncultured Cypionkella sp.
GCAGGGGCTTTCAGCATTGCAAGCGCTGCAATTGGCCAATGCGGTTGCGACCCTTTCCGGCAAAGGCGGCGGCAATTTGATCGACAACCTGCGCAAAGGCGCGGGGCTGGACAATCTTGATGTCAGCTCGGCAGCCGATGGATCGGCTGCGGTATCGGCAGGCAAGTATCTGACGAAAAAAATCTATACCGAAGTGCAGGTGGACCAGACCGGGAAATCGCAGATCGATTTGAATTTTGATGTCACGAAATCCATCACCCTTAGGGGTTCATCGACATCCGAAGGCAGCAACAGTATCGGCATTTATCTCGACAAGGATTACTGACTCTTAGCCCGCTCCTTGCGACGACGCTGCAATTCAGCGTCCACCGCCGCCCCAAGAAGCACGGCATAGGCGCTAAGGTAAAGCCACATCAGCATCGCCGCCACGGCGCCGATCGAGCCATAGACCCGGTTATAGGCTGGAAAATTCGCCAGATAGAGCATAAAGCCGCGCGTGACCAACACCCAGAGCAGCACTGAAACCAAAAGGCCCCAAGACAGCAACGGCGGTTTCAAAAGCGTGTAATTCGGCCCGATCCGAAACGCCAAGCCTACAGCCAATACACCGAAAATCAGGCCGAGGAACAAGTTTGAATCGGCCAATGCGTTGGGCGGTGCCGCCCCTTCCGGCAGAAAGGCAAAGATCACCGGCACCACCACAGAAAGCGTCAACGCGGCCAGCACCAATCCCACCATCACCAAGGTCAGCACAATGGCACGAAGCTGATGCCAATGGCCCGACCTATTGGGCAGATGATGGATCGCGTTCAATCCTCGGATCAGGGCGGCCACCCCGGCACGGGCTGACCAAAGGGCAAGCAGCGTGGAAATCGCCGTCGCCCAGCCAAGGCTTGAAGAATTCACCGCCAACAGGGATTCAACCTGACCCAGAACCAGTTTGTAGACATCGGGAGGCAAGATTCCGGCCAACAATGCCACCTCGCCACGGATGATTTCGGGATCGGACACAAAGCCCCAGATGGCAATCACCGCGGCCGCCGCCGGAAAAATCGCAAGAAAGGCAAAAAACGCAACGCCTGCAGCAATCAGATCTATCTCGGCCTGCTCGATCCGGCGGTAAAATCGCAAGATTGGCGCCCGAATCAGTGGCGGAAGCAATTTCACGCAGCGCACCTTTGGCGAATTCTTGCCTCAGCTCTCGTCATTTTCCAGCCTTATCCGCAATTCCCGCAACACTGGAAGCACCGCACGCACCCGCTCGACCCCCAAATCGCCCACGACGTCACGGATCAAGGGGCTGATCACCTGCACCGCAGCATCGCGCGCCGCACGGCCCGATGGGCTGATCGCCACAAACTTCCGCCGCGCATCATCCCAATCGGGGCGAATATGCACATGCCCTGCCCATTCCAGTTTGGCCAAAGTATTTGTCATGGCCCCGCGCGTGACGTGAAAGGTGCGCGCCAGTTGCGCCGGAGTGCGCTCGTCATTCGCCCGGGCAAGATGGTTCAAAACCGAAAAATGCGATAGCTCCATTCCGCGCGGCAGGGCCTTTGAGATCCTGTTGCGCGCCAGTTGATCGGCCATGAACAATTCACCAAAAAGCGCGACAGCCAAATCGTCCGGGCGCTCAGAAGTTTGCTCAACTGCGCTCATGGCCCCTCGAATGCCCGATCATGCACCAACGAAGGCACCCGGCCCCGCGCCTCAGCCACTTGGCCAAGGTCAAGGTCAACCAGCGTAATGCCCGGCTCAATGCCAGCATCCGCCAGCACCTCACCCCAAGGCGCAATGGCCAACGAATGGCCATAGGTGTTGCGACCCTTGCCGCCCGCTTCCTTGTGAAACCCGGTCTGCGCCGGTGCAAGGATGAAACAGCCGTTTTCAATCGCCCGCGCCCGTAACAGCACCTCCCAATGCGCGGCGCCGGTGATGTGGTTGAAAGCAGCCGGCACCGTGATAATCTGCGCCCCCGCCTGTGCAAGCCGCCGATACAGCTGCGGAAAACGCACATCGTAACACACCGACAGTCCCAGCTTGGCAAAGGGCGTTTCAACCAGAACCGCCTCTGCACCCGGCCGATAGCCCGCAGACTCGCGGTAGATTTCGGTCGCACTGACATTCACGTCAAACATGTGGATCTTGTCATAGCGCCCAGCAATTTCGCCGCTTGGCGCAATGAGGAACGAGCGATTGGCAAACCGCCCGTCGGCATCTTCGGTCAAAAGCCCCAATGAGCCGATCAACAGCCATATCCCAAGGCTTTGCGCCTCAAATCGCAAAGCGGCCAGCGTTTCGTCCTGATCTTCGTGCCGCAACACCCGGCGCTGATGGCCGCGATCCGACGACAAAGCATTGGTACACTCGGGTGTCAGCACGAATGTGGCACCGCCTGCCGCCGCCGCACGGATCATCCGCAGCGTCTCGGGCAGATTGGCCACGGGATCATCGCCCACCGTCAGTTGAACAAGCGCTACCCGCATCGTTCAGGCCAACATCGCATCAAGTTTACCCGACTTTTCCAACGCATGAAGATCATCGCAACCGCCGATGCCTTTGCCGTCGATGAACACCTGCGGCACCGAGCGGCGCCCATCTGCGCGTGCTGTCATGGTTTGGCGCAAGGCCGGATCGGCGCCAACATCAATCTCGGTGAAGGGCACGCTCTTTTTTGTCAGCAAGCCTTTGGCCGCGATGCAATAGGGGCAGGTTCGGGTGGTGTAAATCTCGACTGTTTTCATGGCGCAAATCCCTTTGATCCTTCGGACTATAGAGATTTAGGCATCCTTCGCAACGCGGGCCAGTACCAGAATCGAAATTCCTACAGCCCCGCCCGCAATACAGGCCTCGGCCGCAGCGGAAAGGGTGGCACCCGAGGTCATCACATCATCAATCAGCAAGACATGACGGCCAGCAACCCGATTGGCGCGGCGTGGATGTAGCGACAACGCATCGGCCAGATTGGCAAAGCGCCCCTCCCGGTTGCGGCCCTCTTGGGTTGGCGTATGGCGCTTGCGTTGCAGCAGATCGGGGCAGTGCTCCAGTCCTGCAATCCTCGCAAGCGCAGATGACATCAGCGCCGATTGGTTGTAGCGCCGTTTCAGCATCCGCAGCCAATGCAGGGGCACCGGCGCCACCAGCATATCTTGCTCCAGAATGGGGCGGGCCGCTGCCGCCAACCATTTCGCCGTCGGTCCCGCCAGATCAATCCTGTCGCCGTGCTTCAGCGCCAACACCAAGCGCCTTGCGTTGTCTTTGTAAATCAGCGCCGCCCGCCCACGCGACCATGGCCGCGCTATTTGCAGGCAATCGTCGCAATGCTCGGGCTTGCCGCTGTCCTCGCCCGCCAAGGGTATGCCGCACAGATCGCAAACCAAGCCGCTGATGAAAGGCGTCTCGCGCCAACAGGCCCCACACAGGCCGAAATCGGTTGCCACCAAAGCATTGCATGACAGGCATTGCGGCGGATAAACCACATGCAGCAGTGCTTGCATTCCCATCACACCCCCCTATGGTCCCACGCCATGACGCCCATTTTGACCGACCGTAACGCCCTTGATCTGCACCGCGCCCGCGCCTCGGTGCATCTGTGGCACCACGAGGCGCTTGCCGAAATGCAGGATCGCCTCACCGAGGTTAACAGAACGTTTACGATGCCGGTGGTGGTGACACCTTTTCCGGCTGTCTGGCAAAATTTCCAAACCGTTCCCGATACAGACCTGCTTGCGCTGGCCGAAAACACCCATGATCTGATCATTCACGCCATGTCGCTGCATTGGGCAAATGATCTGGTGGGGCAATTGGTGCAGTGCCGCCGCGCGTTGCGCCCCGATGGGCTGTTTCTGGCCGTGCTGTTTGGTGGCCAGACCTTGAACGAATTGCGTTCGGCCTTGGCACAGGCGGAATCCGAAATCACCGCTGGCCTTTCGCCCCGCGTGTTGCCGATGGCCGAAATCCGCGATCTTGGGGCGCTGTTGCAGCGCGCGGGCTTTGCCTTGCCCGTGGCTGACAGCTACACCAAAACCGTGTTTTACCGCGATGCCTTTCATCTGATGCAGGATTTGCGGGCGATGGGGGAAGGCAATGCGCTGGCAAACCGCCTGCGCCACCCCACTGCCCGCGCGATCTTTCAGCGCGCAGCTCAGCTCTATTGTGAAACCCATGCTACCAAAGACGGGCTGATCCCGGCCACTTTCGAGATCATCACCCTAACAGGTTGGGCGCCGCATGAGTCTCAGCAAAAGCCGTTGCGCCCCGGTTCTGCTGTCAACCGTCTGGCCGAGGCTTTGAACGGGCTCGAACGGCAATTACCGCCCGAGCATTGACCATGGGCGAAATGGCGTTATCTCGGTGCAGAATTCGAGGAGTGAAGACATGACCGCAATTCAACCCGGCCAAGGCCGCCTGTCAAATGCACCGGCAGATCATCCGCCTGTCAAAGCGGCCAAGATCGGCGTTTTGCTGGCCAATCTGGGCACGCCTGATGGCTATGATTACTGGTCGATGCGCCGTTATCTGAATGAATTTTTATCCGACAAACGTGTCGTCGATCTGTCCGATTGGATATGGCAACCGCTGTTGCAACTGGTGATCCTGACCAAACGCCCGTTTTCGTCGGGGGCCAATTACAAGCTGATCTGGAATCACGAACAGAACGAAAGCCCTTTGCTGACAATTACCAAACAGCAAACTGCAGCCATTGCCGCCGAAATTGAGAAACGGCACGGATCAGCGGTCAGGGTTGATTTCTGCATGCGTTACGGCAATCCCTCAACCGCCTCCAAGGTGCGCGAGATGGTCGAGGCGGGATGCGAAAAGATCGTGTTTTTCCCACTCTACCCGCATTATGCCGGGGCCACCTCGGCCACGGCAAATGATGCGTTCTTTGCGGCTTTGGCCAAAGAGAAACGCCAACCCGCAGCCCGCACCGTGGCCGAATATTTCGAAAACCCGGCCTATATTGATGCCTTGGCCCAATCGGTCGAGCGCGCCTATGCCGCCCTTGATCACCGCCCCGATGTCTTGGTGGCCAGCTATCACGGCATGCCGATCCGCTATCTGATGGAGGGCGACCCCTATCATTGCCAATGCGCCAAAACCACGCGGCTGTTGCGCGAACGATTGGGCTGGCAAGCGGGGTCTATCGACACCAGCTTTCAGTCGGTCTTTGGCCGGGAAGAGTGGTTAAAACCCTATACGGTCAAGCATGTGGCAGAATTGGCCAAGGCCGGAAAGAAGCGCATCGCCATCATGGCTCCGGCATTTTCAGCCGATTGCATCGAAACGCTTGAGGAAATAAACGGCGAGATCCGCGAAGCATTTCTGCACGCGGGGGGCGAAGAATTCACCTATATTCCCTGTCTGAACGACGAGCCCGCGCATATCGCGGCACTGGTGAAGATAATCGAAGACAATTTGAAAGGTTGGATTTGAAGGCAAAGAGCCGAAGGGTTGGTCCCGGCTCTTTGCCTTCAGCCCATCAAATTAACCACAGCTAACGACGCATTCGTTGGGAGTTCCGTTATTCGACGAAACCGCAGCAGCAACCAAAAGCAGCAGTAGCAGCGGAACGATGATGCCGCCAGCCGAGGACGAGGTCGCGGCTTTGACGACTTCGGGTTCCATAACCGGCTCAGCCATGCCACCTGCAAAGGCGGTCGCAGACGTCAGGGCAAAAGCAGAGGCGAGGAGGAGCGTTTTCATAGAAAGATCCTATTTCTGTTGGGAAAGGTTATTGACCTTCGGCCAAATTATTTGACCATGTCCGATGGTGTGCCATTATTCGACGAAACCGCAGCGGCAACCAAAAGCAGCAGCAGCAGCGGAACGATGATACCGCCCGCCGACGACGAGGTCGCGGCTTTGACAACTTCGGGTTCCATAACCGGCTCAGCCATGCCGCCAGCGAAGGCGGTTGCGGCAGTCAGGGTAAAGGCGGAGGCGAGGAGGAGTTTTTTCATACACATATCCTTTTACTATTCGGAAAGGTTATTAGGGCTTGGCCGATGGAGTGCCATTGTTCGACGAAACCGCAGCTGCAACCAAAAGCAGCAGCAGCAGCGGAACGATGATACCGCCCGCCGACGACGAGG
>CBDUEF010000168.1:0-6095 GCA_965366095.1 uncultured Cypionkella sp.
CACCTCCTCCATGGTTTTCCATGAACTGCGCCGACGGATCCCCTCGGTTTTGGAGGTATGGCGGGGACCGTGGCCCCTGATGGGGCCGCGTAAGCCCCGCAATGGTTGATCGTCTCGGCCAAGGCCCTCGCCAGTGGTCTTGAACCAATGGCGCCCACTGGCTCGAGCATCGGCGTCGCCGACGCTGCCAACGGGATGGTTCAAGGCCCGCTTTTGCCAAGCGTTCGGTATATCGGATCGAGACGTTTTGGCTTGCCGGACTGATCCCCGCCTTGCGGCAGATCGGCGCGACATCCGTGGATGCCCATTATCGCGCCTAGCTGGCGGTCTCAAGACAGTGCCGCCGGAAGGCGCGTTTGAGCATGTCCAGCTCGGCGCGCAAAAGATCAACTTCGGCGCGCATGTCGTCTTCCATGGCGACGCCGGTGATCACGGTGAAATGGGCCAAAGTTTCGCCGCCCGAGCGGATCAGAAAGGTTTGCACGCCTTCGGACAATGCCTCGGCAGGGATCGGCACCCGCACCAACCAATCGCCCGCAGGTTCGGCAATCGCTGTCACGCTTACGCCCACAAGCGTTTCGCCCAGAAGCGACACCTCAAGCAGCGGCGTTTCAGCCGGACCTGAGAGCACGCCTTCCCAGACGCCAGCGCGAATTCGGGTTTTGGTCAGGGTGGCGGTCATTCAATCCTCATAGTTCGGCGCGGGGGCGGCGGCTGAAGGTGACATCGCGCAAGATGATCTGGTTCATCTCGGGGCCCTCAAAGATCAGATCGACCCACAGCTTTTCCACCCGCTTTTCGTTCATCTTGGAATAGGCAAGATCGAATTCAACCATCACCTCTTGCTCGTTCAAGGGCAATTCGCGCACCATCTGCTCCACGTTGGGACCGTGTTTGATGTTCAGCCGCGCGAAAATCTCCAACGGTTTTTCCATTTCGACAATCACATCCATGCGGATCAGATGCTTTTGTTTCAAACCGCGCGCGGCCTCTTCGGGAAGGTCGATGACCAAGGACAGGAACGAGCCGTCAAAGCGGAACACATCCATGCGGCAGCCAAAGGGCGCGATATCAATATCGCGGGTGTTTCTGATCTGGCGCACTGTCAGCTCGCTGCGGCGGCAATCGTGGAACACGGTGGCGCCTTCGGCAATTTGCATTTTCCCCGCAACCGAGGCTATTCCCGGAACCGGGATCGGGCCCTTCCACAGGTTTGGCCGCCAAGACCAATCGGTGCCCATCGGTTTGCGCATCACATTCGAGCCGATGACGGGCAGCGCAAGGCGGTGATCCGCCTCATGGATCACCCGGTCAAGCTGACGGCGCAGGGCGCGGGCCTTGGTGCGGTTGGCGCGCAGTCTGGCCAAATCTTCGGTAGGGGCCAGTTCAGCCAGTTTTCCCCACCGCCGCAGAACCCTGCGATGAAGAGCGCCACTGATCAAATCTGCAAACCGTCCGGCCATGCGCCCAACCCATTGTTTCTGATTTGCCGCCAGCTTGTTGCGAGTCTGGAAACTATTCTCTTATTGCGTGAAAAAGGTAAAGACTCCACCCCTCAAGCAAAGTGATTTCCGCAGAGTAACTCAAGCTGTCGATTCATGGCCCGGCATTGCCATTTTGCAGCGCTTGCAACGTCGCTTCGACAAGGCGGCGGCTATCTTGGGGGGAAAGCGCAGGGTTCGCGGCCCCTACGGCAGAGATGGTTATCAACCTGCCCGAAGCCGAGGTGACGGCGCGCCAATGATCGCCTGCACGCCGATCAAGGACATGAATCAGATAGGCATTGTTCACTTTTACGATGCCTGCAATCTGGACATCGCCAGCGCGGCCCGAGCGGCTTAACATCGCGCGGCCCTGAGGGGAGGTGAAAAATTTGGCCAAGGCGGGGCCACCGGCATTCAACACGCCAGCAGACTCGGCCGTGCCAACCGAAAGGCTGATCAGCGCCGGGCGCGCGGCCCCCGCGTTTGCGCATTTTCCCATCAAGATCACGGCGGAATCGCCGCTGTTTCTGCCCGCCGAAGGATCGATGCAATAGCCGGGCGGCGCGCTGACTGTCAGTGCGCCGCCAAGGATCGTGGCGGAACGCCCTGATCCGCTATCCATGACGCAACCCGCCAGCGTGGCCAAAACCACGCTGGCGGCAGCCGCCTTACTGATCCATGTAGACATGTTTTTCGGCCTTGGCGCCGGGATGCGACACCGCCCCCCAGCGCGCGCCGCCAACCAGCTTGGCAAATTTCCAGATGGCCCCCGTGGTGTATTGGGTCGGGCGCGGGCCTTTCCATTTGGCCTTGCGCTCGGCCAACTCATCATCCGTGAGGGCGACCGAGAGTTCGCCCGAGACCGCATCCACGGTGATGATATCGCCATCTTGCAGCAGGGCGATGGGGCCGCCGTGGGCGGCTTCGGGGCCAACGTGGCCAACGCAGAAACCACGGGTGGCGCCGGAGAAGCGGCCATCGGTGATCAGCGCCACCTTCTTGCCCATGCCCTGACCGGAAAGCGCGGCCGTTGTGGCCAGCATTTCGCGCATGCCGGGGCCGCCTGCCGGGCCTTCGTTGCGGATAACCAGCACTTCACCCTCTTTATAGGTGCGGACCTGAACGGCGGCGAAAGCGTCTTCTTCGCATTCAAACACGCGGGCGGGGCCGACAAAGCGCTGATGCTGGGTGGCGATGCCCGCCACTTTGACGATGGCCCCGTCGGGGGCAAGATTGCCCTTGAGACCGACAACGCCACCGGTTTGGGTCAGCGGCGTGGCGGCGGGATAGATGACGCGGCCATCGGCCTCGCCGGTGATCAGTTCCAGCTCTTCGCCCATCGAGCGGCCCGAGGCGGTGACGCAATCAAGGTGCATCATGCCGATCTTGGCCAGTTCCTTCATCACCACAGCAACGCCGCCAACCTCGTGCAGGTCTTTGGCAACATATTTGCCGCCGGGCCGCAGATCGACGAAATAGGGGGTGTCGCGCATGATATCGGCAACATCGAAGAGGTCGAAATCAATGCCAGCCTCATGGGCGATGGCGGGAAGGTGCAGGGCGGCATTGGTCGAGCCACCCGTGCAGGCCACCACGCGGGCGGCATTTTGCAGCGCCTTGAGGGTGACGATGTCGCGGGCGCGGATGTTTTTCTCGATCAGGTTCATCACGGCAACGCCCGAAGCCTCACCATATTGATCGCGCGATTCGTAGGGCGCGGGGGCGCTGGAAGAGTTCATCAGCGCAAGGCCGATGGCCTCGGACACGCAGGCCATGGTGTTGGCGGTATATTGCGCACCACAAGCACCCGAAGACGGGCAGGCCACGCGCTCCATGATCTCAAGCTCGGCGTCCGACAGCAGGCCGGCCTGATGTTTGCCAACGGCTTCGAACATATCCTGCACGGTGATGTCTTCGCCCTTGTAGCGGCCCGGAAGGATCGAGCCGCCGTAGATAAAGACCGACGGCACATTCAGGCGCACCATGGCCATCATCATGCCGGGCAGCGATTTGTCGCACCCGGCAAGGCCGACGATGGCGTCATAGCAATGGCCGCGCATGGTCAACTCAACAGTGTCGGCGATGGCGTCACGGCTGGCGAGACTGCTGCGCATGCCCTCATGGCCCATGGCGATGCCATCGGTGACGGTGATGGTGGTGAATTCGCGCGGGGTGCCGCCACCCTTTTTGACACCGTGTTTGACGATCTGGGCCTGACGGTTCAGCGCGATGTTGCAGGGCGCCGCCTCGTTCCAGCAGGTGGCGACGCCAACCCAAGGCTGATGGATCTCTTCCTCGGTGATCCCCATTGCATAAAAATACGACCGATGCGGCGCGCGGGCCGGGCCTTCGGTGACGTGGCGGCTGGGAAGTTTCGATTTGTCGAAACGCTGGTTCGTGCTCATGGCGGTCCTCCGGGGAAATGGCTTGGGCAAAGGGATAATCGGGCGGCGGGGCCGGGGCAAGGCGGGAATTGCAGGCTTTGGCGTGGTTTTGAGCAGAGCCCAATCGTTTCCGCGCCATGAACGATCCGCGAGAATACCCCGGATAGAACGCGCCAGCGCCGCTATCTTGCCCGATTTCGAGATCAATAAGGGGGCATAGACCAGCTCTGCTCGCTTGGGGAAAACAATGGACAGACTAACAGAAATGGAAGCCTTTGCCACGGTCGTAGACCAAGGTGGCTTTACGGACGCAGCCAAGAAGATGGGGATTTCGAAATCTGCCGTTTCGAAACATGTCTCGGCGCTTGAGGCACGATTGGGGGCACGGCTTTTGAACCGCACAACGCGACGTGTCAGCCCGACCGAAATTGGCCTTGCCTATTATGACCGCGCCCGCCGCGTTCTGAACGATGCGGGGGAAGCCGATGCGCTGGTGACCTCGATGCAGACAGCGCCTTCGGGATTGCTGCGCATCTCTGTGGCCACAGATTTCGGGGTGAACCTGCTGTCGCCCATCCTCGGTGATTTCCTGTTGGAATATCCCGATATCACCGTGAATATGGTGCTGAACAACCGCTATGTGGAACTGATCAGCGAAGGCTTTGATCTGGCGATCCGCGTTGGCGATCTGGAAGACAGCTCGCTTCGGGCCCGCAAATTGACCGATACGACCCGGCGGATGATCGGCTCACCTTCGTATTTCCAGAAATACGGACGCCCGATGAAAATCGACGATCTGAATGATCACAAACTTCTGCACTATTCCAATCAAGCCAATGGCAATGTCTGGAAACTGACGGCCCCGTCGGGTGAAAAGCGTCAGGTTCGCACGGCGGGCTGGCTGACGGTGAATGACGGCCAATCCTTGCTGAACGCGGCGATTTCCGGCCTTGGGATTGCCTATCTGCCCTCGTTCCTATGCGCCGATGCGATGAAGGCGGGCCAAGTGGAAGAGGCCATTCCCGGCCTGCCAGTGGAAACGCTGGGCGTTTATGCGGTTTACCCGCCGGGACGTTTCACACAGCCCAAAGTGCGTGCCTTTATTGATTTTCTGGCCAGAAAATACATTGATAAAGGGCCAGACAACTGGTGAGAAACCAAAGCTAACCGAGGCTGAAACCGGCTATGGGGTCGAGGTCAACATGACCTCGACTCATTTCTAATTTTCAAAGCGCCAAGCGCCTATTATTATGTAACTATCTGTCATATATAGACTCTGCTTGGCACATCCGTCAGGATATGTTGCACAAACATTGCACAAACTTTGCACAAGGGCGCGAGAATGACGGATCACAAGATCGAAGGTGCTCGGCTGATTGGTGGGGTATGGCACTACTACAAGCGCATTCCAAAGCAGCTTCGCGTTGCCTTTGACTTGCCGGAATTCAAGCGCGGAACAATGCGCACGAAAGATCGCGCGGTCGCCTGCAGGCTTGCTCGCGCCATGTTGACCGAACTGGACTCGTTGACAATGAAATTGGAGACGGTCGCGACGAGAATTCAGAATTTTACCGAGTTAAGCCTGAAGGAACAGGTCGCGCTAAAAGCAGAGATTTCCGCCAACGTAGACGCTCTACCGGCTGACCAGCGTCAACTGATTAGTGGCGCGGGGGGTATTTTTCCTGCTGGTCGTGAAATGCTCACTCGAGACATGCGTGTTGCATTTCTGCTCGCGGGACACGGAGCTGACTACGCTTTAATGGATGAGCTGGGCGAAGAATATGATCCCGAAGAGCGTGAACAGGTCGAAGTGACAGATGCTGCTATGCGGGACCTAAATGCTAAGAAGGCCAGCGCTCTTCGATCAGCATTGGCTGCCGCTAAAGTTCTTGATGGCTGCAGCTCCGCTTTGACTATCAGATCAGCGATGGAAAGTTTCTGCAACGCGAAGGCCTACGCCCACACCGCGACCCGGAAGGATAGGACGCGCGAGCAATACGAGTACGCAGTGCGGCGGTTTGCGGAGCATGCTGGCGAAGTCGCGCTTGCGGACCTTGGGCGTGCGCATCTTGTCTCCTTTGCAGAGGATTTCATGCGCCTGCCGATTTCGTCCCGTAAAGCTATTCGCCCCCTCACATTTTGGGATGCCATCCGGGTGGCAGACCGAGAGGGACTGGACCTGCACCGGTTTCGTTCCGGTCTTTTGAGAGCAATACTCGCCATCAAG
>CBDUEF010000169.1:0-6080 GCA_965366095.1 uncultured Cypionkella sp.
CCCGGCTGGCCCTGCGCACGCCCGGCGGCGTGCCGCTCATCCTGCAAATGCCGACCATCACTTTGCCCGACGGCCTCGCGCTTGGGGCCAACCTTTGGACAACATGGCCCGCCGAGCGCGGGCTCTATCTGTAAAACACCCACCCAACAACGGAGAGACGACAATGATCAATCATGATGCCTCTAAATCCAAAATGATCACCCGGCGCGGTTTCACCCAAATGGCGCTGATGCTGATGGGAACCTCGGTGCTGGCGCTGCGCGGATCGCCCTTGCGGGCCGAAGCGGGCCAGCTGGTTTTTGTCAACTGGGGCGGCGATGCGGGCACCGCCTATGACAAGGCCTATGGTGCGCCCTTCAAGGCAGAGACCGGGATTGAGGTGAAACAAGACGGCTCTGGCCCGACCGAAGGCGCCATCGCCGCCCAGATCGAAAGCGGCAAGCCCAGCTGGGATATCTGCGATGTCGATCCCTTCTCGGGCGAGACGCTGGGTAAAAAGGGCATGTTGGAGCCGATTGACTATGCAATCGTCGATAAGACCAAGATGCGCGACGGCTTTGGCTGGGAATACTCCGCCTCGAGCTATTTCTTCTCTTATATCATCGCCTATGACGCCAAGAAATTCGGTGACAGCCCGCCCACCGGCATGGCCGATTTCTTTGATATCGAGAAATTCCCCGGCAAGCGTGCGATGTATAAATGGGGCGCGGGCATGTGGGAGGCCCTGCTTTTGGGCGACGGCGTTGCTGCGGCTGATCTTTACCCGCTCGATATCGAACGGGCGCATAAGAAGCTGGCTGGCTTCAAGGAAAACGTTGTTGCCTATTGGGGTGGCGGCTCGGAAAGCCAGTCTTTGCTGATGAACGGCGATGCCTCGATGGCGCTGATCTGGTCGACAAGGGCGCGTCTGATCGAGCAAGATTCAGGTGGCGATATCAAGTTCATCTGGAACGAGGGCCTGATCTCGCCCGGCGCCATGGCGGTGCTCAAGGGCAATCCGGGCGGCAAGGAAAACGCGATGAAGTTCATCGCCTCGGCCCAAGACCCTGCCAAGCAATTGGTGATGTTCGAAATGCTGGGCCAAGGCCCGGCCAACCCCGCCGCCGATGCGCTGATCCCAAAGGACGAATCGAAATACAATCCCGTCGATCCGGCCAATGCCGCCGTGCAGACCGCGCTGGATATGGGCTGGTATGAAACCAACTATGGCGCGGCGCTGGATGAATATCTGAAAATCATCTCTGCCTGATGAAACCTGCGCCCCGGCCACATCGGCCGGGGCGATCCTTGAAAGGCCCGCATGAACGCCCTGCCCCGTTCTCTCCTGCTGCTTGGTCCGCTCCTGCTGTTTCTGGGGCTGACCTATATTGTGCCCTTCTTGGGCGTGATGCGCTGGAGTGTGACCCTGCCCGACCCCGGCCTTGGCCAATATAGCGCAGCCCTCACCGATCCGCTGATCCTGTCGGTGTTCTGGCGCACCTTGCGGATTTGCCTGATGGTCACAGCTTTATCGGTGACAGGCGCCTATATCGTCACGATCTTATGGATACGCGGCGGCCCGGTGCAACGGCTGGTGATGGAGCTGTGCATCCTGATCCCGTTCTGGATTTCGGTGCTGACCCGCGCCTTTGGCTGGCTGGCGCTGCTGTCCAATCGCGGCATCCTCAACGGCTGGCTGGAAAGCCTTGGCGTGATCAGTGAACCGCTGACCATGGTGCGCAACGAGTTTGGCGTCATCGTCGGGATGACGCATTTCTTGCTGCCCTTCGCGGTGTTCCCGCTGGCCACCGCCATCCGCAATCTGGACGAGCGCGCGCTGATGGCCGCGCGCGGCATGGGCGCCAGCCGTGCGCGGGTGTTCTGGCAGGTGTTCGTGCCGATGACCTCCTCGGGCATCCTTGGCGCGGCACTGGTGGTCTTTGTGTTCTCGCTTGGCTTTTTCGTCACCCCGGCCCTGCTTGGCGGTGGCCGCTCGGTGATGGTGGCCGAGTTGATCTATCTTTACATCTTTCAAAACCCGAACTGGGGCCTGGCCTCGGCGATCAGTGTGATCTTGATGCTGACGGTCGGCGGGCTGATGGCGCTGTTGATGCGCGTCGTCACCCCCAAAGGAGCAGGCAAATGAGCCAACGCCCCGGCCTGATCATCACCCTTCTGGCGGCGCTGGTGGCGGTGTTTTTGCTGATGCCCCTGATCGCGGTGATCCCGGTGTCCTTCACTCCCAACCGCTATCTGTCGCTGCCCACGGATGAGTGGTCTTTGCGCCATTACCAGACCCTGATCGACACCCCGGCTTGGGGCCAGGCGGCCTGGCTTTCCGTGCGCATTGGCCTTATCAGTGCAGCCCTTGCCACCACGCTGGCGCTGGCGTTCAGCCTTGGCATCTGGATCATCCAGCCGCGATTTGCCGGGTTGATGATGGGAATTGCCCTGCTGCCGATGGTGGCCCCGCCGGTGGTCTCGGCGCTGACGCTTTACTTTTTCTTGATCCAGATCGGCGGATTCACCGATTTTCTGGCCTATGATACCTTTGCCGGCGTGGTGCTGGCCCATTGCGTGATGATCGTGCCCTTTGCCGTGGTGCTGATCACCGTCGCCCTTAGCCAGATTGACCGGCGCATTGATCTTGCCGCCCGCGCCATGGGCGCACCCCTTGCCACGCGGATTTTCCGGGTGATCCTGCCCAATATCCGCTTTGGCGTGATGGTGGCGTTTTTCCTGACCTTCATGCTCTCGTGGGAGGAAATCGGCGTCACCATCTTCATCACCTCGGTCAATATCGCCACGCTGCCCCGGATGATGTGGATGGGCCTGCGCGACAATATTGATCCGGCGATTGCGGCGATTTCGGTGGTGCTGATCGTGCTGGTGGTCAGCGCGATTCTGATCCGCTTTGCGGTTCAAGCGATGCTGCGCAAACGCAGCGCTTCGTGATCCAGCCGTTAGGAGATCTCGATCACCGTGCGCCCGCGCAATTGCCCGGCGACGATCTTTGCCGCCAGCGCTGGCAGATCAGACATCGGCGCGGTCACTGTCAGGCTGGCCAGCTTGGCGCGGTCGAGATAATTGTCCAGCATATCCCAGGCCCGCGCGCGCTTTTCCTGTGGCACCATCACGGAATCAACCCCCAGCAGCGCCACCGCGCGCAAGATATGCGGCATCACCGTGCCCGGCAGATCAATGCCCCCCGCCAAGCCACAGGCCGCCACCGCGCCACCATAGCGGGTTTGCGCCAAAGCATTGGCCAGCGTATGGCTGCCCACCACATCCACCCCGGCCTCCCAACGCTCGGCCTGCAAAGGCTTGCCCGCAGCCGATAATTCCGCCCGGTCAATAAAACCGCTGGCTCCCAAAGCCGTCAGGAAATCATGCTCTTGCGGCCGCCCGGTCGAGGCGATCACCTGGTGCCCCAGCCGCGCCAATAGCGCCACGGCCACCGAGCCAACACCGCCCGCCGCCCCGGTCACCAGCACCTCGCCCGCATTCTCCAGCGCGCCAAAATCTTGCAAGGCCAGCACGCACAGCGCCGCCGTATAGCCCGCCGTGCCAATCGCCATCGCCTCGGCCGGGCCAAAGCCATCGGGCAGCCGCGTCAGATGCGCGGGCTTGATCCTTTGATAACGCGCATAGGCCCCCCATTCGGTTTCCGACAGGCCCCAGCCGTTCACAATCACCCGATCCCCGGCCCTCCAGCCCACATCGCGCGACTCGATCACCACGCCCGCCAGATCGATCCCCGCCACCATCGGCAAGCGGCGCGCAATCCGCCCCTTGCCGGTGATCGCCAGCCCGTCCTTATAGTTCAGGCTGGAATGGCTGATTTCCACCAAAACGTCATTGTCAGGCAAATCGGCCAGCGTCAGTTGCTCAAACCCCGCGCGCGGTTTGCCATCAACATCGCGGATCACCATTGCTGTGAAAGGATCAACCATCCGAATATTCTCCCGCTGTTGACGGCCCTGCCGCCAAGAAATTTCCCCCTAGGGGACGTTATTCTTGCCCCCACTGCAACCGTAATTTTGGATGGAGGAAAGAGGTCTACGGCGGGACCGTGGCAGTAATATTCCTTGCGCCTCAGCGCTCGGCCAACAGCTCGGCGATCAACGGATTGGGAAATTTTCGCTCGACCGTCACCGCATAAAAGCTTTCTGCCAACCCAGAAAGATGATCGGCCTCAACCAAAATCCCCGCCGCCAACTCGTCACGCACCACAATCGGCGGCAGCACCGCCATGCCGATATCTTCGCGCGCCAAAAGCCGCATCATCGCCATGTCATCCACCTCGGCGGCAATGATCGGACGCAGGCCCAGCCGCGCGCATAGCGCGTCAAACCCCGCCCGCACCAGGCTTTCAGCGCTTGGCAAAATCACCGGATGGCGCGCAAGCAGCTCGGCCAGCCCCTCGCCCCCGCGTATCCGCGCAGGCGTGGCGATCAGGCTCACCCCCTGTTCGGCCAAGCGATGCGACACAAACGGCGTCATCGCATCCGGCGCAACCGGGCGATTGGTCAGCACCAGATCAAGGTTCAGCGCCGCCAATCCCTGCATCAACTCGGCCGAAGTGCCCGAGCGCAACACCAGTTCCACATCGCCCCGCCCCAAAAGCGGGCGCAAAAACCCGATCTGAAAGTTGCGCGACAATGTGGCCAGCGCCCCCACCCGCAGCACCTTTCGCGCGCGGGACTCCTTGCGCAGCGTGCCCAGCAAATCCTTGCCAGTGGCGAAGATCGTATCGGCATGGTCCAGCGCAATCCGCCCGGCCTCGGTCAGATGCAGCACCCGGCCCCGGCGTTCAAACAGCGCATGGCCCAGCCGTTCCTCAAGCTTGCGGATCTGAACCGACAGCGCCGATTGCGACAGGTTCAACCGCCCCGCAGCCCGGGTCAGGTTGCCGTCATGCGCGACAACCCAGAAATAGCGCAGGTGGTTATAATTCAGATCCGGCATATCATTCGCTTTAATCGAACGGTTTGGAATAAACAATGAATTATTCACCTCCCCCGCCTTGCGCTATCCCTCACAAACCCTGAACCGGAGCGCGACATGCTGATCCATGCCCTACCCCTGCTTGCCCCCGCCGCCCTGCTGGCCTGCGCCCTTTTCATCCACCGCTCGCCCCGGACCCCCGCCACCCGCGCAGCGTTCTTGGCCGAAGCCGCCGGAGCCTTCACCCTGCTGACCGCCCTCGCCTCGGCACTGGTGCTGTGGCTCAGCGGCGCAGGGTCAGCCCTTTTCACCCGGCTGGATATCATCAGCGTCACCATGCTGCTCTTGGTGGGCTTTATCGGCTGGATCGTGCTGCGCTACGCCCGCCACTATCTTGAGGGCGAGGCGCGGCACACATATTTCACCTTCTGGCTCTTGCTCACGCTCTCTGCCGTGCTGCTCTTGGTGCAATCGGGCAATCTGATCCAGCTTGTCGCCGCTTGGGTCGCGGTTTCCCTCAGCCTGCACAGGCTCTTGCTGTTCTACCCCAACCGCATCGCCGCCCAACGCGCCGCGCGCAAGAAATTCCTGACAGCGCGGATCAGTGACATTGCCCTAATCATCGCCGCAATCCTGCTGACCTATGCCTATGGCACCACTGATATCACGACGATCCTGGCCGAGGCCAAGGCAGGCCCGGCCATCAGCGCCGCCGCGGCGTTCATCGCCCTTGCTGCCCTGCTGAAATCGGCACAGTTTCCCAGCCACGGCTGGCTGACCGAGGTGATGGAAACGCCCACGCCCGTCTCTGCGCTGCTGCACGCAGGCGTCGTCAACGGTGGCGGCTTCCTTCTGATCCGCTTTGCCGATGTGATGCTGCTCTCGCCCTTCCTGCTGGCGGTTCTGGTGATGATCGGCGGCTTTACCGCGCTCATTGGTAGCATGGTGATGCTGACGCAACCGGCGGTGAAAACCGCGCTGGCCTGGTCGACCGTGGCGCAGATGGGGTTCATGATTTTGCAATGCGGGCTGGCACTTTTCCCGCTGGCGCTGCTGCACATCGTCGCCCATTCACTTTACAAGGCGCATGCGTTCCTGTCTTGCGGTGGCGCGGTCGAGCGTATTGCCGCCACCCGCCGCCCCGGCCCGGTGGC
>CBDUEF010000170.1:0-6067 GCA_965366095.1 uncultured Cypionkella sp.
GCACTGAAAACAGCGATCCAGGACGCATCAGCAATATGCTGGCGCGACATCGGCGAATTGCTTTTGGTGACATGCCAGTTCCGCGCGCCCGCGCCAAACATGTTGCGCCCTTTCAGTGATGCAACGATTTTCCCTTACCGGGTAACAGGCCAGCGACGTCACCGGCGCCTCAATGTGGCAGGGATCAAAGCGCCACGGCGCAGCGCTTTGCTGAAAATTCATTCGTTGAAAGTCAGCGTCATGTTATCATAGGCAGGGCTGGTGCCTGTCGGCAATTCGGCAAGCAAAGTCGCGTAATCCATATCTATATGCATGTTGGTGATCACCGCCGCTTGGGGTTTTGCCCGTGCGATCCATTCCAGTGACAGCGCCAGATGCGCATGGGTGGGGTGGGGTTTGCGGCGCAGGGCGTCGAGAATCCAGCATTCAAGCCCCATCAGATGCGGCCAAACTGGCTCGGGGATGGCCACCACATCGGGCAGATAGGCCAAATTGCCGATGCGGAACCCTAGGGCGTCCATCGAGCCGTGATCGACGGTGAAGGGGGTGAAACGGAGTGGGCCACCCGCGCCGGTGATGTCAAACGGGCCGTTGATGTCGTGCAGATCAAGGATCGGCGGATAGGGCGAGCCGTGCGGCTGCACGAAAGCATAGGCAAAGCGCGAGATCAGCGCATCCTGGGTGGGGGCATCGGCCCAGACCGGCAGGCGGTGGTGCTGGTTATGCACAATCTGGCGCAGATCGTCGATGCCATGGACATGATCGGCGTGGGAATGGGTGTAGACGACGGCATCAAGCGTGCCGATGCCCGCGCTCAAGAGCTGATCGCGCATGTCAGGCGAGGTGTCGATCAGCACGCGGGTGATGGCGCCCTCGTTGATCCGTTCCACCAGCAACGAGCAGCGGCGACGGCGGTTTTTCGGCTCGGCGGGGTCACAATGGCCCCAATCATTGCCGATGCGGGGAACCCCTGCTGATGAGCCACAACCAAGGATGGTGAAACGAAGCTGGGCCATTATGGGGCCTTTGCGCGGGTGAAGAGGCGGTCGAAATTGGCGGTGGTGGCGGCGGCGAATTCGGCCTCGGTCAGGTTGAATACTTTTGCGCCGGTTTTGGCGGTGAAGGCGGTATAGGCTGGCTCATTGCGCCGCCCTCGGTGCGGCGGGGGCGCAAGATAGGGGCTGTCGGTTTCCAACAGGATCCGGTCCAGCGGGGCGGCGGCGAAAATGTCGCGCAGCTCTTGCGATTTGGGGAAGGTGGCGATGCCCGACATCGAGAGGTAAAAGCCCATGTCGAGCGCGGCCTTGGCCAGTTCTGCGCTGGAGGAAAAACAGTGCATGACGCAGGTATAGGGGGCGAGGTCCATACCCTCGCGCAGGATGCGGGCCATGTCGTCATCGGCGGCGCGGGCGTGGATAATCAGCGGCAGGCCGGTTTGTTGGGAGGCTTGGATATGCAGGCGCAGGGCGGCTTGCTGGGCCGGGGCGCTGTCGGCGGTGTAGTGGTAATCAAGGCCGGTCTCGCCGATGCCTACACATTTGGGATCATCGGCCAGCGCCAGCAGATCGCCAAGGCTGAAGGGCGCGTGATCGGCCACGCTCATCGGATGCACGCCTGCGGCATAGAACACGCCGGGATAGGCGGCGGTGATGGCGCGCACGGCGGGCAGGTTCGGCAGTTTGGTGCAGATGGTGACCATGCGCTTGACGCCTGCGTCATGGGCGCGGGCGATGATCTGGGGCAGTTCCTCGGCAAAGTCGGGGAAATCAAGGTGGCAATGGCTGTCAACGAGTTCAAAAACCATCGGCGCTACCTCGGGGCGAGTTCCTTCGCCAGTTCATCTATTTTCAACAGCATATCCATCAGAAGTGCGGCAGGGTCAAGGTTGACCGCCTTACCCCGGCGGGCGCGCAGGCCAAGGGTTTGCGCCAGTTCCGCCCAAGCGCGGGCGGCTTGGGGGGTAGGGGAGAGGCGGGCGATCAGATCGGCCTCGCCGGGCGCGGCCTCGGGCGGGGTGTGGTGCATGATCCCGGCGCGGGCAAGGCGGGCGAGGAAGAGATCAATCAAGGTGACGATCAGATCAAAACGCGACTCGGCCCCCTTGGCCGCGCCTGCATCGGCAAGGGTTTGCGCCATCGGGCGATCCAGCCGGGGCAGGGTGGAGAACAGGCGGATCAGGGTGGCATAGGTTTTCAGGCCATCGAGATTGGTCAGCCGGAAGGCCTCACCCACGGAGCCGCCTGCGAGTTCTGATAGGGCCGTGCGTTGGTCTGGGGCGATCTCGCCGCCCGCTTGGGTCAGCGCGTCCGACAAATCGGCAGGCGGCAGCGGCGAAAGGCGCAACTCGCGGCAGCGCGAGCGGATGGTGGGCAGCAGGCGCGCGGGTTGATGGGCGATCAGCAACAGGGTGACGCGGGCCGGGGGTTCTTCGAGCAGTTTCAAGAGGGCGTTGGTGGCCTGCGGGTTCATCTCATCCAGACAATCAATAATCGCCACCCGGCGGCCGCCATCGGCAGAGGAGAGGGAGAAGTAGTTTTTCAGCTTGCGCACCTCATCGACCGAGATGATCTCGGCGAGTTTAGCCTTTTTCTCATCATAGGCGCGGCGCAACAGGAAGAACCGGCCCTCGGCCATTGCGGCCATGCGGCGGGCAACGGGGTGATCGGTGGGGATATCAAGGCTGGTGGGCGGCGGCGGGGCGAACATGCCGCCATCCTCGTCCGGGGTGGCCAGCAGAAAGCGGGCGATGCGCCAGGCAAGGGTGGCCTTGCCGATGCCCTTTGGCCCGGTGATCAGCCAGCCGTGGTGCAGGCGGCCCGAGGTGTAGGCGGCAAGAAACTCGGCCTCGGCTGCCGATTGGCCGAAAAGGTGCAAGGTGTCGCGCGGATGTGGGGCGCCCTCGATCCGGTCGGGTTGGGGGGCCTCGTCGCTCATCGTTGCAGATGCGCGAGGGCTGCGGCCAGAACATCGGCGGCGATTGCTTCGGGCGCACGCGCGCCGTTGATCACGCGGAAACGGGCGGGGTGCGCATGGGCGAGGGTGAGAAAGCCGTCACGCGCCTTTTGTTGCACCGCAAGGCCCATATCCTCAAACCGCATTTCGCTGCCAGCGCGGGCGGTGGCGCGGGCAAGGCCCAAGCTGGGATCAATGTCGATCAGAAAGGTCAGATCAGGTTCAACGCCGATCATCAGGGCGTGCAACTGATCCACCGCAGCGGCCAGATCGCCGCGAGTGATGCCCTGATAGATGCGGGTGGAATCGGCGAAACGGTCGGTGATCACCACCTCGCCACGGGCCAGCGCCGGGCGGATGGTTTTTTCCAGATGATCGCGGCGGGCGGCGGGGAAGAGGAGGAGTTCGGTTTCCGAAGACCAGCGGTCGGGATCGCCCTCGAGCACCAGACGGCGGATGTCTTCGGCACCGGGCGAGCCGCCGGGTTCTCGGGTAAGAAGTGTAGTGTGGCCAGTTGCGCGCAAGGATGCGGCCAGCGCCTTGGCCTGAGTGGATTTGCCCGAGCCGTCAATGCCTTCAAAGCTGAGGAAAACGCCGGGCATCCTAGCTGGCCGGGGCCTTGTCAGACCAATAGAGCGATTTCAACTGTTGCGCCGCAGTGATCAGGCGCTTGGCGAAGCCGCCCTTGGCAACATCGGCTTCGGCCACCAGCGGGATGCGGTGGTCGGGCATGTCGGGCATATGGATGACCAATTCAGCCACGGGCGCGCCTTTGGTGACTGGGGCGGTCAGGGGGCCGGTGTAGACGATATCGGCCTTGAGCCCGTCATGGGCGAGGGCGGGCACCAGCAGGGTGATATCTTCGGCAGGCACCAGACCAACGGATTCGGCCGCCCCCATATAGACCTGCGCCTCGGCCAAACGCTGCCCGGATTTGGCAACGGTTTTCAGCGCGAACTGGCGAAAGGCCCAAGCCGCGATGCGCTCGGCCTCTTCGGCCCGTTCGGTGTCACTGGCCAGACCGGAAATCGCAAAAATGATGCGCCGATCACCCTGCTTTACCGACCCAACCAGCCCATAGCCCGCCTCGGCGGTATGGCCCGTTTTCAGGCCATCCGCGCCAATGTTCAGCTTTAGCAGAGGGTTGCGGTTGTTGGCATTGGCAGGCGAGCGGTCTTTGTAATCATAAGAGGTTTGCGAGAAGACGGGATAAAGCTGCGGAAAATCCTCGATCAGGCGGCGGGCCAACATGCCCAGATCGCGCATGCTCATCCGCTGACCCGGATCCGGCCAGCCGGACGCATTCGCAAAATGCGAATTCTCCAGCCCCAAGGCGGCGGCGCGGGCGGTCATCTGCTCGGCAAAGGCCGCCTCGGTGCCCGCCAGCCCTTCGGCCACCACAACGCAAGCATCATTGCCGGAATTGATGATCATACCGTGGATCAGCTCTTCAACTGTGGGCCGATCCTGTTCGTTGAGAAACATGGTCGAGCCCTGCATCGCCTTGGCATTCGAGGTCACGGCAAAGGTCGTGTCCATGCTGACGCGGCCATCTTTCAGGGCCTCGAACAGCATGTTCACCGTCATCAATTTCGACATTGACGCGGGCGGCACAGAGTCTTCGCCGTTCTTGTCCATAAGAACGGTATGGGTGGTCATATCGTAAATCCACGCATGGGTTGCGCGGGTCTCGAAGGCCTGCGCGGGCAGGTTTGGCCCCAAAAGGGCCAGAGTCAGGATCAGAAAACGAAGCATGGCAGCGTCCTTTGTCTATCCACGTTTCAGAATATAGGCGTCTTTGAAGCCTGCGGATTTTATCTTGGCCAAGGTGGAGCCATCGCCCGAGGCGGTGACGCTCCAGAAGGCTTTGCCCTGGCTTTCTTCCTTGCGCATGGTGGCGGCGATCCCTGCTTTGGTCAAGGTATCGGCGGCGCGCTTGGCATTGGCCTCGACCGAGAAGATGCCGATCTGGATCAGGCCGGCGGAAACGGGGGAGGCTGGTTTTGCGATGACGGGGGCTTTTGCCGGAGCCTTGGAAGCAGCGCCTTTTGCGGTGGGTGTTTTGGCCGCAGCCTTGTCGATTGCACCCCCGGCCACCGCATCTATCGACGTGGTGGCGATGGTTTCGGGGGCGTCAAGGATCGGTTTGGTTGCATCCGGCGCCGTTGTCGGGGCCTCTTCGCGGCGCAGGGCGGTGACACTCAACTTGCCGGGTTGCCCTGCAAGCAGGCCAAGGGCGGTGGCGGCATCCGAAGAGATTTGCAGCTTTGGCCCCGGATTGTCGCGCTCACGCCGAAACAGGGCGCCGATGACGAATTTGCCATTGGCCGGATTGCGCAGGATCACGCGCTCGGGGTCTTTGGCATCGGGCGAGGCCACCCAGACGCCGCCAAGCGAGGGGCGACCGTCCCAAAGCGCCTCATCGCTGACCTGAAACACCTGCGGCGCCTCAACGTCGCGGTCAACCAATTTCACCGACCGCGAGGGCGCGGCTTTGGTCTCACTGCCGGGCGGTTTGGTTGCCAAAGGATTGGAGCCGGGCTCGCAACCGGCCACCGCCAGAATGGTGCCAAAGCCAAGGATCAGGTTTCTGATCAACGTTCCTGCCATTTTCAGCCCTCAATATGGCGCAATCTATGCTGCGCTTGTTTTGCACTTGGCGGCATGGTCTCCCCAATTTTGTGGAGCAAACAAGCCAAATTTGCGCCATCCTATCCGTAAGCGGGTCGCGTGGAAAGGCCCGCCCGAAGAATGCGCGAAAATCGCGCGAGGTGAAAGCCGTTGCGTCTTTCAGAATCATTTCCACCAGTCTATTGGACAGGCGTCGGAGGAGTGGCGGAGTGGTTTAACGCACCGGTCTTGAAAACCGACGTAGGTGGAAGCCTACCGTGGGTTCGAATCCCACCTCCTCCGCCACTTGCCCCTAAGAAACGTTTCTCCCGACCCGGCTCGGGCCGGATTTTTCCGTTGTTTTCGGGGGTTATGCGGGTCGGGCTGTTAACCGGCACTCTCCTCGGATGGTCAGAAAGCATTCTCTCCCGGCCGATATTCTCCAGACCTGTTAACCGCACGCGATACGGTGAACAGCTGCAAGCCTCTGTAAATAAACAATTAT
>CBDUEF010000171.1:0-6061 GCA_965366095.1 uncultured Cypionkella sp.
GTTTTTGCCGCTTTGGCGGTTGATCTGAAGCAAGCCAAGGAAGACAGCACCGCGGCGCTGGTGGGCAAGCGGTTGAACTATGAGATTTCTGGGATGCGCAGCCGGATGCTGTCGGCGTCACGGATGGCGGCAGGGCTTGACACCGGCCCTTACCGCGATAAATTTCTTGCGGCGGATCCGCTTTGGGGCTCGGTCGATACCTGGGCGGTCATCAAGCGCAATGGCGCGGGTTGGACACCCTATTACCTGCTGACAGCGGTGGATTTACGGCAGGCCCCTTCGGGCGGGCTGGAAAAAGTGGCCCCGGATCAGGCAATTTTCCTTGACGTGTTGGGGCGCACCTTGCTGGTGGCCGGGATGGTGACGGCGTTCACGCTGCTCTTGGGCTATCCCGTGGCTTATGTGCTGACCATTGCCCCCAAATCGGTGGCCGGGATCATGATGCTGATGGTGCTTTTGCCGCTGTGGACATCGCTTTTGGTGCGCACGACGGCCTGGGTGGTGCTGTTGCAATCGGATGGTGTGATCAATTCGGTGCTGATGGGGCTGCATATCACGGCGGAAAAGGTGCAACTTATCTTTACCCGCTTTGGCACTGTCACGGCGATGACCCATATTCAGCTGCCGTTCACCATCCTGCCGATCTATTCGGTGATGCGCGCCATTCAACCGACGCAGTTGCGCGCGGCGCGCTCGCTGGGGGCGGGTCCTACATCAGCGTTTTGGCGGATTTATGCGCCGCAGACCCTGCCCGGAGTGGTGGCAGGCTGTCTGATGACGTTTATTCTGTCCTTGGGCTATTACATCACCCCCGCGCTTGTCGGCGGTCCAAAGGACCAGATGGTTTCCAACTTTATCTCGATCTATATCAATCGTGATCTGAATTGGGGCCTGGCGGCGGCTTTGGGAGTGGTTTTGCTGGTGGTGACACTGGCGATCTATGGGGTTTTCCTGCGCCTTGTTGGTGCCGACAAGATCAAACTGGGGTAAAACATCATGTGGCTTCCTTCCTATGCGACCCCTTCGGAACGGCTGATGCGGATCATGGTGGTGGTCTTTGCAGTGGCGGTGTTGATTTTCCTGATCGCGCCGCTGTTCATCATCGTGCCGCTGTCGTTTTCAAAAGATCCGTTCTTTACCCTGCCGGTGCGGGAATATTCGCTGCGCTGGTATGCCGATCTGTTCGGCAATGCGCGCTGGTTTGACTCGATGGTCAATTCGGCGATTGCAGCGGTGCTGACGAC
Organism: uncultured Cypionkella sp.; assembly: GCA_965366095.1. Classification (GTDB taxonomy): domain Bacteria; phylum Pseudomonadota; class Alphaproteobacteria; order Rhodobacterales; family Rhodobacteraceae; genus CBDUEF01. Next base: position 1,245 of record CBDUEF010000171.1, read on the forward strand.
GATTTTCGCCACGACGCTGGGCACACTGGCCTCCCTTGGCATCGCGCGGCCGGATTTTCCGGCGCGGCGGTTTGTCATGGCGCTGTTGATCTCGCCGATGATCGTGCCGGTGGTGATTGTGGCGGTGGGCAGCTATCTGTTCTTTGGCCAGTTCGGGCTGACCAATACCCGTGCGGGGTTGGTGTTCGCCCATACGGCGCTGGCCACGCCGTTCGTGGTGATCACGGTGACGGCCACCCTGTCCACCTATGACACCAATCTGACGCGCGCGGCGCAAAGCCTGGGGGCCTCGGGCCTGTCGGCATTTTTCCGGGTGACCTTGCCGAATATCTTGCCGGGCGTGGTTTCGGGGGCGATTTTCGCCTTTGCCACCTCGTTTGATGAGGTGGTGGTGGCGCTGTTCATGACGGCGGCCGAGCAGCGCACGCTGCCAGTGCAGATGTTCTCGGGGATCCGCGATCAGATCAACCCGACGATCATGGCGGCGGCGACGCTGTTGTTGGCCCTGTCGATTGTGCTGTTTGCGGCGCTGGCGTTTCTGACCCGCAAGAAGACCTGAACCTAACCTTTGTCGCCCTGACCGCCGATGAACAGATCGGCCAGACGGGCGGCAAAGCTGCGGGTAAAAGCGGCGCGGGATTTGTCCTCGCCCATGTAGATGCCGACAACCACATCGCTTAGGCGCGGCAGGTTCAAGGCGGCTGGCAGTATCTGAAGTTTCGGCGGCACGATGCGCTGCGCCAGCACGGTTTTGCCGAAATCCACCGAAACGGCGGCCTCAAGGCCGGAAAGGCTGGGGCTGGTATAGACAATCTCAAAGCTGCGGCCATCGCGTTGCAGGGCGGTCAGCATGTTGCGCCGGTAAAGACAGCCCTCGGGATAGCAGACAATCCGCAGATGCGCTTTGGGATCATGGCTGGCCGTGGGGCTGCCAACCCAGACCAAAGGTTCGGTCCAGGTCATGAACACGCCCTCAGACGGGCCGTCGGGCGTCATGGCAACCACGATGTCAAATTGCCCATTGCGCAGCCCGGTCAGCAGGTTGTGCGACAGGTCGCAAACCACATCGAAGGTGGAAGAGTGGCCTTCGCGCGCGATGGCGGCCATCAGGCTGGGCAAAAAGTGATCGGCGTAATCATTCGGAATGCCAAGGCGCAGTTTGCCGCGATGGCTGCGGTTGGCAAGTTTCAGCACCAATTCGTCATTCAGCGCCAGCATCTGGCGGGCATGGCCTGCGACAATTTCGCCCTGTTCACTAAGCTGGGCGCTGCCTTCCTTGGCGAAAAGCGACACGCCCAAAAGCTCTTGCAATCGCTTCATTTGCAGGCTGATCGCGGATTGCGAGCGGCCAAGCTGTTCGCCTGCCCGGGTATAGCCGCGCAGGTCAACGATGGTGATAAAGGCGCGCAAAAGATCGGTGGGGATGTTGCGCATGAGGGTTTCCCGGTCAGGTCAGGGCGGATTCGGCGGCGCTGCCCAGATGCAGCAGGCGTTCTTCTTGATTGGGTGGGGCCATCAGCGAAATCCCGCAAGAGGCGTGGCCGGTGGGAAGCGTCAGCACCGCCCCCCCCAGCACATTGCCGATGCGGGTGTTGCGCAGGGCCAGCAGGTTTTCGGACACGAAATAGGCGTCATCGGTCAGCAGGCGCTTGGCATTGGGCGGCATGATCGGCGAGGTCGGTAGGATCACCGCGTCAAAATCGGCCACAAAGGCAAACCATTCGCGGCGAAGGGCATCAAGTTTGCGCCAGTTGGCGACGAAATCGGCCGCCGTCACGGCACCGCCGGTGCGAAAGCGCTCCAAGATGCGGGGGAACATCTTTTCGGGCGCGGCCTCGATCACCTCGCGCCAGGTGCCATAGGCTTCGGCGGCGAAAAGCTGGGAAGCGGCTTGCATGGCGCTGGCAACGATGGGGGTTTTCATCGCTGTGACCTTTGCGCCCTTGGCAATCAGGCGGGCAACGGCGGCGTCAAAGGCACGGGCGGGGGCGTCGCGGATGTCATCAAGGGCCACGGTTTGCATCAGCAAAAAGCGCTTGCCTGAAAGGGTGGCGCCGGTGAGATCGGCGGGTTTGTGGCCCTCCATCGCTGCCAGAAGAGCGGCGCAATCTTCAACGGTGCGGGCCAGTGGGCCGATGGTGTCAAAGCGCTCGCAGAGCGGCACAACGCCGGTGAGCGGCAGGCGGCCCGAGGTGGTTTTGAGGCCCACAAGATCATTCCAGGCGGCAGGCACCCGCACCGAGCCGCCAGTATCCGAGCCTATCGCCGCCGGGGCAAGTCCAAAGGCAATCGAAGTGGCGGCCCCCGAGGACGAGCCTCCGGGCGCGGCCTGATCATCATTGATATTGGGCGGGGTGGCGGTGACGGGGTTGATGCCAAGGCCGGAAAACGCAAGCTCGGTCATATGGGTTTTGCCAAGGCAAACAGTGCCTTCGAGCGTGGCACGGCGCAGCACTTCGGCATCTACGCTGGGCGTGCGGCCGCGCAAGAGGGCGCTTCCAGCCTCGGTGATCGTGCCTGCGGAGTCGAACAGGTCTTTCCATGAGATCGGCACGCCGTCGAGATTTCCGCGCCGCAGGCCTGCTTTGGCGCGGGCGGCTGCCCCCATCGCCTCGCCCCGCGCGCGGGCGGCGGTGGTGCGGGCATAGATGCGGGTGGAATGTTCGTGGGTGGCGATTTTCTCAAGAAAATACTCGGTCAGTTCCACCGGATTGATGCGACCCTGACCGATTTCGCGGCCAAGGTCTGAGGCGCTTTGGCTGGACCAGCTTTTTGTCATGAATTCCCCCATTTGCGCCACCCTAGCGACAAGGCGGCGCATGGACAACGGGTGGTTTTGCAGGCAGGTTTGAGGGATGGAAATGGATGCAGATATTGTGATCGTGGGCGGTGGGCTGAACGGCCCGGCGCTGGCTTTGGCCTTGGCGCAAGGTGGTTTGCGGGTGGTGGTGGTGGATGCGCGCCCCGCCCCGTTGCGGGCCGAGGCCGGGTTTGACGGGCGGGCCTATGCTTTGGCGATTGCGTCAAAGCGCTTGCTGTCGGTGATCGGGGTCTGGCCGCGTTTGACGGTGCAGCCGATCCTGAAGATCAAGGCCAGCGACGGCGTGGCAGGGCAGGGGCCGGCGCCGTTTTTCCTGACCTTTGACCATGCCGAATTGGAAGAGGGCCCGATGGGCTTTATGGTCGAGGATCGGTTTTTATATGCGGCGTTTCTGGCGGCGATGGCTGAGGCAAAGGGTGTGACGCTGTTGTCGGGCGAAACCGTGGTGGCGCAAGAGCTTGGCGCGGCGGGGGTTTCTGTGACGTTGGCCTCGGGGCGGGTGTTGCGGGCGCGGGTGTTGGTGGGCTGTGATGGCCGGGCCTCGGGCGTGGCGGCGCGGGCGGGGATCAAGCGAACCGGCTGGGGGTACGGGCAGACCGCGCTGGTGACGGCGATTGCGCATGAGAAAGACCATCAGGGCATTGCGCATCAGTTTTTCATGCCTGCCGGGCCTTTGGCGATTTTGCCGCTGCCGGGGGGGCATCACAGCTCTATCGTGTGGAGCGAGACGGATGCACAGGCGGCGGGGATACAGGCGTTGAACGACGCCGAATACCTTGAGGCTTTGCGCCCGCGTTTTGGCGATTTTCTGGGCGAGATTTCGCTGGCCGGGGCGCGGTTTACCTATCCTTTGTCGCTGACGCTGGCCAATAGTTTTGTGGCGCCAAGGCTGGCTTTGGTGGGCGATGCGGCGCATGGGGTGCATCCGATTGCCGGGCAGGGGTTGAACCTTGGGCTGCGCGATGTGGCGGCGCTGGCCGAGGTGCTGATCAAGGCGGCGCGGCGCGGTGAGGATATCGGTGCCGTGGATGTGTTGGAGCGCTATCAGCGCTGGCGCAGGTTTGATTCAACGGCGCTGGCGCTGGGGATGGACGGGGTGAACCGGCTGTTTTCCAACGATAATCCGCTGTTGCGGGCGGGGCGCGATCTGGGGCTGGGCGTGGTGAATGCTGTGCCGGGGCTGCGGCGCGGCTTTATGCGGCAGGCGGCGGGGTTGAAGGCGGATCTGCCAAGGCTGTTGGCGGGGCAGGCGATTTAGGCCGATTGCGCCTGCGTCATCAGCCAAGCCTTGACCGTTTCGCGCGACGGATTGGCTTTGGCCTTGCGCCGATGGACCAGATAGAAGCCACGATCATCGTCGCTGTTTTGCTGCCAAACCACCAGCAGCTTGCCGCGCGCCACATCATCGGCCACCAGCAAAGCCGGGGCCAAGGCTATTCCCTGCCCGTTTGAGGCGGCATCCATCGCCAAGGCGGTTTGGTTGAATTGCAGCAGGCGGGAAGGTTTGGGCAGATTGTGGCTGGCAAGCAGGGTCTGCCAATAGGGATGGGAGTCCGAAATCAATGGCAGGGAGGCCAGTTCTTTTAGCGTGCCGGGGTGGGTTTTGGCAAATTCGGGGCTGGCCACGGCGCAAAGGGTGATTTTGGCAAGGCATATGGCGCAAAGATCATCGGCGAATGGCGGAGCGGTTTGCCTGATCGCAAGATCAACACCGTCGCTGCTCAAATCGGCCAGAGTCTCATCGGCCCGAATGTTCAGCGCGATCTGCGGATGTTCGCGGGCAAAGCGTGACAGCCGGGGCACCAGCCATTTGGCGGCAAGCGAGGGCGTGACCGATAGAGTGATTTTGGTTGTGGCCGGGCGCAGGGTGGCCGTTGCTTCTTCGATCAGGGCCAGCGCTTGGCGCACAGGGCTGCTATAACTTCGCCCCGCATCCGTGAGGCTAAGGCCGCGGGCGTGGCGCCTGAACAGCGCCAGCCCGAGATCGGCCTCAAGC
>CBDUEF010000172.1:0-6061 GCA_965366095.1 uncultured Cypionkella sp.
GGTGCCTTTTGGGCCCGGGCGGGCCTGGGTGCCGGCGCCCGAGGGCGTGGGGGGGGTGGGGGTGGAAACGGCGCGCGAGATGCTGGGGGGGGGGGGGGCGGCTTTGCCCGCCGATGTGGCGGTGATGGCGGCGGCGGTGGCCGATTGGCGAGTGGCCAATGCGGGCGCGCAAAAGATGAAAAAGGACGGCTCGGGCAAGGCCCCGGCTTTGGACTTTGCCGAGAACCCCGATATTTTGGCCAGCGTTTCCAAGGGCAAGGCCCGGCCCCGTCTGGTGGTGGGGTTTGCGGCGGAAACCGAGAAGGTGGTGGCGTTTGCCAGCGCCAAGCGGCTGCGCAAGGGCTGTGATTGGATTGTGGCCAATGATGTTTCGCCCGAGACTGGCATCATGGGCGGGGTTGAGAATGCGGTGGTGTTGATCACCGATCAGGGGACAGAAAGCTGGCCACGGATGGGTAAGGATGCAGTGGCGCGGAAGTTGGCCGACCGGATTGCGGCGGCTTTGGCCCGGATTTGAAAGGGTTGGGCGCCGGGCAGGCCTGAGCCTCCGGCGGGGATATTTTCAGACAGATGAAATCAACGCTGTTTGAGCAGGTCGGCGGCGCGTTCGGCGATCATGATGGTGGGGGCGTTGGTATTGCCGCCAATCAGGTTCGGCATGACCGAAGCATCGACAACGCGCAGGGATTGGATGCCATGAACGCGCAGCTCGGGCGTGGTGACGGCCATCGGGTCGGTGCCCATCCGGCAGGTGCCGACGGGGTGATAGATGGTGTCGGCATGGGCGCGGATTGAGGATTCGAGGCCCTGATCGCTGCCGTCATGCGGGTATAGCCGTTTGCCGCGCCATGGGGTGAGGGCGGGGCTTTGCAGCATTTGCTCGGTCAGGCGGGCGCCGCGCATCAGGGTTTGCAGATCTGACGGATCGCTGAGATAGGCCGGATCAATGCGGGGCGGGGCTTTGGGATTGGCGGAATTCAGGCCAACGCTGCCGCGCGATTTTGGGTGCAGCCCGCAGATATGGGCGGAGAACCCATCGGCCAGATGCAGTTTGCGCATGTGTTGATCGACGATGCCGATGACGAAATGGATTTGCAGATCGGGTTTGGGTTGATCGGGGGTGGAGCGGAAGAACGCGCCGCCCTCGGCCATGGGTGAGGCGAAGAGGCCCTCGCCGGTTTTGCGCCAGTGCAGCCCCGCCTTGGCCAGCCGCAGCAAGCCGAGCGGGTTCAGACCCACGGTATCGCGGCGCAGGTTTTGGTGGCTGATGGTGTAATCGAGATGGTCTTGCAGGTTCATGCCAACGCCGGGCAGATCGTGCTGAACCGGGATGTTATGGGCGCGCAGCTCGGCTTCCGGGCCGATGCCGGAAAGGAGGAGGAGCTGCGGTGTGCCGAAGGCGCCTTGGGCGATGATCACCTCTTGCCGGGCCTTGATGTGCAGGGTTTTCAAGCCCTTGCGGGCGATGATGCCGGTGGCGCGTTTGTCGTTGAGGGTGATTTTCTGGGTGCGGGTATGGGTGAGAACCGTCAGGTTTTGTCTGCCCATGGCGGGATGCAGATAGGCGGCGGCGGCAGAGCAGCGCTCGCCTTTGCGGGGGCCGGAGTGGAATTGGGTAACTTGGTAGAGGCCTGCGCCCTCTTGGCTTTCGCCGTTGAAATCGGGGTTTTCGGGGATTTGCAGATCGGCCATGGCGCGGATGAAGCCGCGGGTGATGGGACGGGGGGAGAGCTGATCGCCGACTTGCAGCGGGCCGGATTGGGCATGCAGGGGCGAGGGCGCGCGGGAATTGCCTTCGGATTTCAGAAAATAGGGCAGGACCGAGTGCCAATCCCAGCCCGTTGCCCCAAGGTCTGCCCATTCGTCGTAATCTGAGGGGTGGCCGCGCACATAAAGCATGGCGTTGATCGCCGATGAGCCACCGAGCGCGCGGCCCCGTGGCTGAAAGCCGCGCCGGTTCATCAGGCCGGGTTGTGGCGTGGTGTGCAGCGCCCAATTGTGGATCGGTGGGCGGCCCGACACGGTGGCGGCGACGAGGGCGGGCGCGCGGATGAGGAGGCTGCGGCCCGGACCGCCGGCCTCGATCAGGCAAACGGAGATCGCGGGGTCTTCGGTCAGGCGGGCGGCAAGGGTTGATCCCGCCGAGCCGCCGCCGCAGATGATGTAATCAAAATCCATGGCGCGAGATTAGGCGCGCCATGGATTTGCGCAAGCGTCACGCGGCGTTAACTGCGCAGACTGCCGCCTGTGGCCTTGCTGACCTTGTCGATGATCTTGGCGGAAACCGCCTCGATTTCGGCCTCGGTCAGGGTTTTGTCGCTGGGTTGCAGGCGCACTGACAGGGCGATGGATTTCTTGCCCGCACCCATTTGCGACTCGGCCTTGTCGCCGGTGAACTGATCGAACAGGCGCACCGATTCGATCAGTGCCTTGTCGGCGCCGGTGGCGGCGTTGATTGCCGTCAGGGCCTCGACGCCCTTATCGACGACGAAAGCAAAATCGCGCTCGACCGCTTGGAGATCGGAGAGTGCCAGCGCTGGCCGCAAGGGCGTTTTCACCTTGGGCAGCGGCACATTGGCGACCAAAACCGTGAAGGCGACGGCGGGGCCTTTGATGTCAAAGGCTTGCAGGATGCGCGGGTGCAACTCGCCGTAAGTGGCCAGCGTGTTGGGGCCAAGCGAGATCACGCCCGCGCGGCCCGGATGCCACCAAGGGGCGAGTTTGCGGGTGATTTGAGTGCGGGCGGGCGCGCCGAGGGCGGCAAGCACCGCCTCGACATCGGCCTTGGCATCGAATGTATCGACGGGGCGGCGGCTGTTATAGGGATCACGCGGAGCGGAGGCGCCGATCAACAGGCCGGTGGACTGCAAATGCTGATCGCCCGGCTCGCCGCCGTGGAAGGCGGGGCCGACCTCGAACAGCGCCATATCGGCAAAGCCGCGCGCCTGATTGCGGGCGGCGGCGCGCAACAGGCCGGGCAGCAGATCAGGGCGCAGATGGGTCATTTCCGACGAGATCGGATTTTCAACCCGCACCGTATCGCTGTCACCGCCGAAATGGGTTGCGGCGGCTTGATCAATGAAGCTGTAGGTCACGCATTCATTATAGCCGAGCGCTGCGATGGTGCGCCTTGCGGTGCGCTCGCGCACTTGCAAGGGCGTCAGGATCGGGCGCGGCACGCCCTCGGTTGCGCGGCGCAGCGGTTTGCCGACCAGTTTTGAGAGGCTGGCGACGCGGGCGACTTCTTCGACCAGATCAGCCTCGCCCAAGACATCGGGGCGCCATGTGGGCGGGGTGCAATCATTGCCGTTCAAGGTGAAGCCGAGGGCTTGGAGCGTGGCGCGCTGGTCGGCCTCGGGAATGTCCATGCCGACGAGTTTGCCGACGCGGGCGGGGTCGAACCTGTAGCTGCGCGTTGTGTCGGGGATCGCACCATCTAGCGCCACATCCGAGGCCTCACCACCGCAAAGATCGAGGATCATCTGGGTGGCAAGATCGAGACCGTGAAGGGTGAAGGCGGGATCAATGCCGCGTTCAAACCGATAGCGGGCATCGGAATTGATCCGCAACGCGCGGCCGGCGGTGGCAATGGTGATCGGATCCCAGAAAGCGGATTCGAGAAACACATCGCTGGTCGCCTCGGTGCAACCGGACTGTTCGCCGCCCATGATTCCGGCCAAGGATTCAACGCCTTGGTCATCGGAAATCACCATCTGGCCCGCGCGCAGGGTATAGGTTTTGCCATCGAGGGCGAGCAATTCCTCGCCGCCAAGGGCCGCGTGGATGCGCAGATCGCCCTGCACTTTGGCCAGATCGAACACATGCAGCGGGCGGTTCAGCCCGTGGGTGAAGAAGTTGGTGATATCGACCAATGCCGAGATCGGGCGCAACCCGATGGCGGTGAGCCGGTCGGCCAGCCAAGCCGGGGATGCGCCGTTTTTCACGCCGCGAATGGTGCGGCCAGCGAAAATCGGGCAGCCCTTGGCTTTGAGATCAGCGTCGATTTTTACGGCAACCGCAGAGGGAAAGCCGCCTTTGATCGTCACCGGGGGCAGGGGTTTCAGGCTTCCCAAACCGCGCGCGGCCAGATCGCGGGCGATGCCGCGCACGCCCAAGGCGTCGGGGCGGTTGGGGGTGATTTTCACGTAGATCATCGGATCGTTCAGGCCGCGATAATCGACAAAGCGCATCCCAAGCGGTGCGTCTTGGGGCAGATCAATGATGCCGTCATGGTCATCCGAGAGCATCAACTCGCGCTCGGAACAGAGCATTCCATTTGATTCCACACCGCGAATGACGCCGGGTTTCAGATCAACGCCGGTGCCGGGCACATGGGTGCCAACCGGGGCAAAGACGCCGACAAGGCCGGTGCGGGCGTTGGGCGCGCCGCAAACCACCTGCACCTCTTGCATCGTGCCCTCGGGGCCATCGGGCCATGTTGCCACCCGGCACAGGCGCAAACGGTCGGCATTGGGGTGCTGGACCGCCTCGATCACCCGGCAAATCCGAAATGCGCCCAGCTTTTCCGCCGGGTTTTCAACGCCTTCAACCTCGTGACCCAGATCGGTCAGGGCATAAAGGATGTCGTCAAGCGGGGCCTCGGTTGCAAGGTGATCTTTCAGCCAGGACAGGGTGAATTTCATCGGAGTGCCTCAATGGATGCGCAGAATGGGGATTAGCGCAAAGCGGTGGAAAGGGAAAGCCGGAGGCGATGGGTTTCCTTGGGGGAAACGGGTTGTCGCGGATTTGAGGGGGAAAATGCCATATTCTAAGCGCGGGATTGGGGTATACAGGCGGGATGGATCAAATGCTTGACATACCAAAGGACCGAAAGCCGACGAAGTCACGTCAGCTATGCGCGATGATGGGTTTGACGGCCCTGTTGTTTATCGCGATCGCGCTTGGGGTGAGCGAGCGGTCGGCGCCTGTTGAGGAAACCACCCAAAATTGATTTGCCGGGTTGCGGCCCAAGGAGCGCTTCGCTAGGCCTGTGCAAACGCCTTTGGGCGAAAGTATAGGAGTGCGCCATGTCCTTCTCACGGTCGATCAAGATTGCGCCGTCGATTCTTGCCGCTGATTTCGCCAATTTCGGCGCAGAATGTCGCGCGATTGAAGCGCAGGGCGCTGATTGGGTGCATGTGGATGTGATGGACGGGCATTTCGTTCCCAATATCACCTTTGGCCCGGCAACCTGTGCCGCCATTCGCCCCCATATCAAGGGCGTGATGGATGTGCATCTGATGATCGCGCCGGTTGATCCCTATATCGAAGCCTTTGCCAATGCCGGGGCGGATATCATTTCGGCGCATCTTGAGGCCGAGCCGCATATTCACCGCACCTTGCAGGCCATTCGCGTCGCGGGGGCCAAGGCGGGCTTGGCGATCAATCCCGGCACCGGGATTGATGCGGTTGAACACCTGTTGGACATGGTCGATCTGATCTGCGTGATGACGGTGAACCCCGGTTTTGGCGGGCAGAAGTTTATTCACAGCCAGATCGACAAGGTGAAACGCCTGCGCGCGATGATTGGCGACAGGCCCATCCATATCGAGATTGACGGCGGGGTGACGGTGGAAACCGCGCCGCTGGTGGTGGCTGCCGGGGCCGATGTTTTGGTCGCGGGTTCCGCCGTGTTCAAAGGCGGATCTGTTGCAAATCCTGCACCTTACGGGGCCAATATCGCGGCGATCCGGGCGGCAGCGCAGGGCTAGGCCGAGAGGCCACCCGCCAGATCGGGCATATCGAGCGCGGCAAAGCCGTAATGGCGCAGCCAGCGCAGATCGGACTCGAAGAACGCCCGCAGATCTGGGATGCCGTATTTCAACATGGCAATCCGGTCGATGCCCATGCCAAAGGCAAAGCCCTGAAACTGGGTTGGATCAACGCCAGCGGCGGCCAGAACCTTGGGATGCACCATGCCCGAGCCAAGGATTTCCATCCACTTGTCGCCCTGACCGATCTTGAGCTGTCCGCCCTCCCATGAGCAGCGGATATCCACCTCGGCTGAGGGTTCGGTAAAGGGGAAGTGGCTGGCACGGAAGCGGATTTCGACCGAAGGCAC
>CBDUEF010000173.1:0-6061 GCA_965366095.1 uncultured Cypionkella sp.
GGCGGGGGGAAGGCCTTGCACTGAATGCGGTCATCACCGCCCAACTGGTTGTGATTTCGGATTTGGTTGGCGGTGCCACGCGTGAGGCGCAGGCGCGAACGGCAATGGCTGCGGTCAATCTGCGCGAGGCCATGCGCCGGGTTTTGGACACTGTCGACGCCCTTGATGAGCAAAGATTGGCGCAAGAGCTGGCGCTGATTGCCGTCAAGAACGATGTGACCGAAGAGTTGGATCGTCTGGCGGCGCATGTCACCGCCGCCAAGGCGCTGTTGTCACAAACCGGCCCGATTGGGCGGAAATTCGATTTTCTGATGCAAGAGTTCATGCGCGAGGCCAACACCCTGTGTTCGAAATCGCAATCCCTTGCTCTGACCCGCATCGGACTTGACCTCAAGACCGTGATCGACCAAATGCGGGAACAAGTTCAGAATGTGGAATAGATGATGCAACGTCGCGGGCTTCTTTTGATCCTTTCCTCGCCATCGGGCGCCGGAAAATCCACCCTTGCGCGGCGATTGATGGAATGGGACCCAAGTTTGCGGTTTTCGGTCTCGGCCACCACACGAGCGCCGCGATCTGGTGAAACCGATGGGCGCGAGTATTATTTCCGCAGCCGTGCGGATTTTGAGACGATGGTGCAGGACGGCCAAATGCTTGAACATGCCGAGGTTTTCGGGAATTTCTACGGCAGCCCGCGCGCACCGGTCGAAGCTGCGATGCTGGAGGGGCGCGACACGCTGTTTGATATCGATTGGCAAGGAGGCCAGCAAATTCGGAACTCGGCCCTGGGGAGGGATGCGGTGTCGGTGTTTGTGCTGCCACCGTCCATCGCCGAGTTAGAGCGCCGTCTGCGCGCGCGGGCCCAGGATAGTGACGGGGTCATTGCCGGGCGGATGGAAAAAAGCCGCGATGAGATCAGTCATTGGGCGGAATATGATTATGTTTTGATCAATACCGATATTGATGCCGCCTTCCTGGAGCTGAAAACCATCCTTCAGGCCGAACGGATGCGACGCGACCGCCAGCCCGCGCTTTCGGAGTTTGTCCGTAGTTTGAACAAGGAGTTTGAAGGCCGATGATCTATGCATTGGACGGAATTGCCCCGAAAATTGCCGAATCTGCCTGGGTTGCGCCCAGTGCTGATCTGGTTGGCCGCGTGGTTTTGGCGGACGGTGCGAACATCTGGTTTGGCGCTGTCCTGCGCGGTGACAATGAAGAGATCAGCATCGGGCGCGGCTCGAATGTGCAGGAAAATTCCGTGCTGCATACCGACATGGGCTATCCCCTGACCATCGGCGAGAATTGCACCATCGGCCACAAGGCCATGCTGCATGGTTGTACCATTGGCGATGGCAGTTTGATCGGGATGGGCGCGACGGTTTTGAATGGGGCGGTGATCGGCAAAGGCTGTCTTATTGGTGCCTGTGCCTTGATCACCGAGGGAAAGGTGATCCCGGATGGCAGTTTGGTGATGGGCGCCCCGGGCAAAGTGGTGCGGATGCTGGATGCCGAGGCCCAGGCCAAGCTATTGCTTTCGGCGGCTGGGTATCGGGCAAATGCGCGGCGCTTTGCCAAGGGCATGGCGGCTTTGACCTAAAGCACCCGCTCTGGGTGCCGGGATGTTTCAGCCCCAAACGGCCTGACGTGCGATCATCTCGGCGTCTTCGGGGAAGATGCCCAAATCGAGGGCAATATAGCGCGGCATTGATGCAATTTCGTCCCGGGTCATGCGATAAAGTGCGCGTTTCTGGGCGGCGTCTTTGATTTTGGCAATAAGCGAATTCATGATGTTTCCTTTTACTCTGCGATCACCTTGCCCGGATGGCTTGGTCCTTGTTCGCAAGATCAGGATATAAGATGCATGGTGGCGCTAACAACCGCCAATGCTGCGGTGCGGCATTGCACTCAGCGCATAGCTTGGCAGGGGGCTAATTTCCCCCTGCCTGCTTTCATTGCACCAATTACAGCAACTTACCCATGACGACGGCAGTATCAGCCATGCGATTGGAAAAGCCCCATTCATTATCATACCAGCTGAGGATCCGGCACATTGTGCCCTCCATGACCTTGGTCTGGTCCATGTGGAACACCGAAGAATGCGGATCATGGTTGAAATCGGACGAGACGTTCGGGCGATCGGTAAAGCCCAAAATCCCCTTCAACCGGCCATTGGCCGCTGATCGGATTGCGGCGTTGATCTCATCGACTGTGGTTTCCCGGCTTGCCTCAAACACCAGATCAACGGCCGAGACATTCGGCGTCGGCACGCGGATTGCAACACCGTCGAGTTTGCCTTTCAGATCTGGCAACACCAGACCAACCGCTTTGGCCGCCCCGGTTGAGGTTGGGATCATCGACAAAGCGGCGGCGCGGGCGCGATAAAGGTCTTTGTGCATGGTGTCCAGCGTGGGCTGATCGCCGGTATAGCTGTGGATCGTGGTCATAAAGCCGCGCTTGATGCCGATGGCATCGTTCAGCACTTGCGCCACCGGAGCCAAGCAATTGGTGGTGCAGGATGCGTTGGAAACGACGATATCCGCCGCGGTCAGGCTTGCATGATTGACGCCGTAGACGATGGTTTTATCGGCCCCTTCCCCCGGAGCCGAAATCAGCACCCGCTTCGAGCCATTTTCCAGATGGGGCAGGCATTTTTCTTTTGAGGTGAATATCCCGGTGCATTCCAGCACAATATCAATATCCGACCACGGCAGATCCGCCGGATTGCGCAGGGCTGTCACCCGGATCTTGCCGCGCCCGGCGTCGATCCAATCTTCGCCAGTGGTCACGTCATGCGGAAAGCGCCCATGCACGGAATCAAAACGCAACAAATGGGCATTGGTTTCGACCGGCCCCAGATCGTTGACCGCCACCACCTCTATGTCGGTCCGACCAGATTCGATGATCGCTCGCAAGATGTTTCGGCCAATTCGGCCAAATCCATTGATGGCAACTTTGACGGTCATGGGGACCTCCTGATATCCATTTGCTCGAGTCGTGATTTGATAGCGCTAACAAAACCAGATCAGCGGAACAATCAATACCACACTGCCCTTGTTATCGCCAAAAGGACAAATATTCCACAAAATCAGCCGCCTTGCGCAACAAAAACAGCGAGGCAATACCCTGATTCAAGAAGTGGTCAAGCACGAATGCCGCAACAATCAGCGCGGCAAAAATTACGGCAAATCGGTCGGACATGACCCCTCCGGTTACTGGAGGAGCCGCCCCATGACGCCAGCCACATCGGCCATTCGGCAGGAAAAGCCCCATTCATTATCATACCAAGCCAAAACCCGAACCTGACGGCCCACAACTTTGGTCTGGTCTGGGGCAAATATAGAGGAATGTGGCGTGTGATTGAAGTCAATTGATACTTTGGGTTCGGGGTCATAGGCCAAAACCATCCCCATATAGCCAGCGGCAGCCTCACGCATGATCGCATTCACCTCATCAACGGTGACGGATTTGTTGGCGATAAACGTAAGATCAACCGCCGAGACATTGGGCGTCGGCACGCGGATGGCTGATCCGTCCAGCTTTCCGGCCAGTTCAGGCAGAACTTCCCCCAGCGCCTTTGCGGCACCCGTCGAGGTGGGAATCATCGCCATAGCCGCCGAGCGCGCGCGATAAAGATCCGAATGGCGGCGGTCCAAAGTGGGTTGATCGCCGGTATAGGAATGGATTGTTGTCATGATGCCACTCTCAATCCCGATGGCATCGTTCAAGACTTTGGCCAGTGGGGCGAGGCAGTTGGTGGTGCATGATCCGTTGGAAACCACCAGATGATCGGTGGTCAATTGGCGATGGTTCACCCCGTAAACAACTGTTTTATCAGCATTTTTAGCTGGGGCCGAGACCAGAACCCGCTTGGCGCCGCGCGTCAGATGCACCGCAGCCTTGTCGCGCTCATTGAAATTGCCGGTGCATTCCAGGACAACATCGACACCCTCCCAATCCAATTCCTGAGGATTGTAGGTCGACATCACCCGCATCGGGCCACGCCCCAGATCAAGCTCATTGCCAGATACTTTCACGACGCCCGGAAAGCGCCCATGGACCGAATCATATTTCAGAAGATGCGCGTTGGTTTCGATTGGCCCAGTGGCATTGATTGCAACCACTTGAACGTCATTGCGGGCCGATTCAGCGATATGGGCCAAGGTGCAACGGCCAATCCGACCAAATCCATTGATGCCAATTGTGATCATTGCAATACCCTCTTTGATGCTGGGTCTGATATAAGTCAGCCAAGGCGGCGGGCAAAGGCAAATAGTTATAGTCTTCAACATGTTAGCGATAACTTCATCTGTTCGCGCTAACAAGCCACAGTCTTTGCCAACTTGCGCGGGTTTGGTTAGAAGCGAGGCGAAAGCAAAGGTGGAGTTTCTATGAGCGGTCTTTTGGCTTTGTTTGACGATGTGGCCGCAATTGCCAAGGTAGCGGCCGCTTCGGTTGATGATATTGCGAGCGGGGCGGCACAGGCCGGGGTCAAGGCCGCAGGCGTTGTGATTGATGATGCAGCCGTTACGCCAACTTATGTTCAGGGCTTTGCGGCAAAGCGCGAGTTGCCAATCATTGCGCGAATTGCCTTGGGATCAATTAAGAACAAGTTGATCGTGCTTTTGCCCGCCGCTCTGGTGCTGTCAAACCTCTTTCCACAGGCAATCACGCCTTTGCTGATGCTGGGCGGGCTTTATCTTAGCTTTGAAGGGGCGGAAAAAGTCTTTCACAAGCTTTTCCCGCATGGCGATAAAGACGTCGAGGCTGATTTTGATGTCAAGAACCCGGCGCATCTTGAAGAAGATAAAGTCGCCGGAGCAATCAAGACCGATTTCATCCTGTCCGCTGAAATCATGACAATCGCCCTATCGGCGATTCCCGAGGCCGCTTTGTGGATCGAGGCGGTGACATTGGCAATCGTCGGCACGGCAATAACAATTGTGGTTTATGGGGCAGTCGCCTTGATCGTGAAAATGGACGATGTCGGCCTGTTTTTGGCGCGGCAGGGGCGCTTGCGGGGCACAAGGGTTTTCGGTCGTTGGCTGGTGCAGGCCATGCCCATGGTCTTGACGGTGCTTTCGACGGTGGGCACGGCGGCGATGTTATGGGTTGGTGGCTCTATTCTTTTGCATGGTGCCGAAACTCTTGGCTGGCCCGCAGCGGCGCATTTGGTGGAGGGCTGGGCGGAGTATTTTGCGCATCTCACCCCGCATGCCTCGGGCTTTGTGCATTGGGCAATTGTTGCCACAAGCGGCGGCGTGTTGGGGCTGGCGGTCGGCACCCTCATGATCCCGGTTGCTACCCGCGTGATCGGGCCCATTTGGGACCGTGTGTTCACCAAGAAAAAGGCCGCACCCTAGGCGCGGCCTTTTGAAATCGATGCGCTGCGCGCTTAGAGCATCGCCATCGCTTTTGCGACAACGGCCTCGGCGGTGATGCCGAATTCCTTGTAAAGCCGCTCTGCCGGGGCAGAGGCGCCAAAGCCCGACATGCCAACAAAGGCGGATTTACCCTCGCGGCCGCGTTCGCCCAACAGCCATTGATCCCAACCCTGTCGCACGCCCGCCTCGATGGCCACGCGCACCGTATTGGCTGGCAGCACCTTTTTGCGATAGCTCTCATCCTGGGCTGCGAAAAGCTCCATGCAGGGCATGGAAACCACACGCGTTCCGATGCCGGCCTCTTCAAGGGCGGTGCGGGCTTTCAGGGCGATTTCGATCTCGGAACCGGTTGCCATCAACACAACCTTGCGCTTGCCGGTGGCCTCGGCCAGCACATAAGCGCCCTTGGCTGTCAGGTTTTGCGTTGTGTGAATTCTGCGCACCGTGGGTAGGTTTTGGCGGCTAAGGGCAAGCACGGAAGGGGTGGTTTTGCTGGTCAGCGCCAGTTCCCACGCCTCGGCCGTCTCCACCAGATCGGCAGGACGGAACACCCAAGTATTCGGCGTTGCCCGGCTGATCGCCAGATGCTCAACCGGTTGGTGCGTCGGCCCGTCCTCGCCCAGACCGATGCTGTCATGCGTCATCACATAGACAACCGGCACCTGCATCAATGCCGAAAG
>CBDUEF010000174.1:0-6016 GCA_965366095.1 uncultured Cypionkella sp.
ACCGCCAACCAAATCTGAA
This sequence comes from uncultured Cypionkella sp., assembly GCA_965366095.1. GTDB lineage: Bacteria > Pseudomonadota > Alphaproteobacteria > Rhodobacterales > Rhodobacteraceae > CBDUEF01. The sequence continues at coordinate 20 of CBDUEF010000174.1, forward strand.
ATCACAACCAGTTGCGCAGTGATGACCGCATTCAGCGCAAGGCCTTCCCCCCGCCGCATGCTGTCAAATTCATCCACCAGCGCAGGCAAGTCGGCCAGTAAAGCCGCTTTAAGGGCCACAGTATCCGTCTCTGCAATCCCCGCGTCGATGACGCCGCGCACGGCCAAAACATCCGCCCCGGTTGGTTGGCCCAACGTAACGCCCGCCGCCATTGCCGCCTGCTCGACCTGATGCAAAGCGGCCAGCACACCTGAAAGCGCTGCCGTATTCACGCGCATATCCCCGCCTTCCGCACCATCCCGCGTGACTTTCAGCGTCATGTTGACATTGCCGCGCTGAATCCGCCGCGCCATCTCGGCCCGCATGGAATACTCCAGCCCTTCAATCCAATCAGGAACCCGCAGACGCAGCTCCAACCCTTTTCCGTTCACCGAGCGCAAGTCCATCGTCCAACTATGGCCAGCCCCCTGCCCTTTGATCGCGGCAAAACCCGTCATGGAAACCGTCATGTTGTCTTCTTTCATTCATCTCAGAGATATTTACCATTTGTTGAGATTTTCCGCCAAAATGTCGAGGGCGGGTGTAATCTTTAGTAATTGGTAACAGGTGTTGATGCGAAGTTAGCCTAGCTTGAGTTGCCAAAGTCGCAAAAGCCGGAGGAATGTGATGTCTTTGAAAATCATTACCAACATGACACCAATATCAAAGCCGGCCCTGAGCAATGCTCCCATCCAGCAGGTTCGCGCCTATTGGGAAGCGCTTCGCACCATTGGCGCATTGCCGTCGCGCGATTTGCTCGACCCCCGAGGCATGGTGGATGTGCTTGAGAAAGTGTTCCTGATCGAGCAGATCGCTCCGGGACATGCGCGTTTTCGGCTGGCTGGCACGCAATTGCATGATCTCTTGGGGATGGATTTGCGTGGAATGCCGCTAAGTGCATTGCTCGACCCTTCCTCCAGACCGCGCCTGTCAAATGGTTTGGACGCATTATTTGAAAGCCCAACCGTTCTGGACCTTTGGCTGCAGGCAGAACGCGGATTGGCGCGTGAGGCTTTGACGGCCAGAATGGTGCTTTTGCCGCTGGCCGAGGCGAAAGGCGAGGCACGGCTTGCGCTTGGCTGCCTGGCAATTGACGGCGCAATCGGACGCGCTCCACGCCGATTCTCAATAACCGGGATGGTCACCGAGCCGCTTGTGGATGCCTCAAAACCTGCCCCAACCGCCAGCCAGCCATTGCCAGAAACATGCCCACAAAAGGCGCCCGTGCTTAGGCTGGTCAGCTCGCGCTCTTGATTTTATTTGCGCAGACATAAGGGCAGGGCACACCCCTGCCCCCATAATTCCGCCTAAGCGCGTTACAGCGCGACCCGATGCGCCGATTGCCGCTGGGCGGAGAGCTCTTCCGACACAAGGAACGCCAGTTCCAGCGATTGCGAGGCATTCAAACGCGGATCGCAGGCCGTATGATAACGATCCGACAGGTTTTCATCCGTCACTGCCCGCAAGCCGCCGGTGCATTCGGTAACATCCTTGCCGGTCATTTCGAAATGAACGCCGCCCGGAACCGTGCCTTCGGCCTTGTGAATTTGAAAGAACTCCCGCACTTCGCGCAACACGGAATCAAATGGCCGAGTCTTGTATCCCGAGGCCGCCTTGATCGTGTTGCCATGCATCGGATCGCAAGACCAAACCACCTTTGCGCCCTCTTCCTTCACCGCTTTGATCAAACGCGGCAGGTTGTCACCCACTTTTCCCGCACCGAAACGGGCAATCAGGGTCAGCCGTCCGGGTTCATTTTCCGGGTTAAGCTTGGCCATCAGCACTTTCAAATCTTCAGCCGTTGTCGAAGGCCCACATTTCAGACCGATCGGATTCAACACACCGCGACAAAACTCAACATGCGCGCCGTCAAGTTGGCGGGTGCGATCGCCGATCCAGATCATATGCCCCGAACCCGCAACATTCTGGCCGGTGATGCTGTCAACCCGGCACATTGCCTCTTCATATTCCAGCAGCAAGGCTTCATGGCTGGTGTAGAAATCAACGGTTGAGAGCGTATGAGCCGTCTCGGAATTGATCCCGGCGGCATTCATGAAATCCAACGCATCCGAAATCCGGTTCGACAATTCGCGGTAGCGTTCGGCCTTGTCATGCTCGGCAAATCCCAAAGTCCAGCTGTGAACCCGGTGAATATCGGCAAAACCACCCGTCGAGAAGGCTCGCAACAGGTTCAATGAGGCGGCCGCTTGGGTATAGGCCTGCAACATCCGCTTTGGATCAGGAATGCGGGCGTCCGCGTTGAAATCAAAGCCGTTGATGATGTCGCCGCGGTAGCTGGGCAGTTCCACACCATCAATCACTTCGGTGCCCGCCGACCGTGGCTTGGCAAATTGCCCTGCCATCCGTCCAACCTTGATCACCGGAACTTTTGCGCCATAAGTTAATACCACTGCCATTTGCAGCATGACCCGAAAGGTATCGCGGATATTGTCTGCGCTGAACTCTGCAAAACTCTCGGCACAATCGCCGCCCTGCAAAAGGAACGCCTTGCCTTCTGCAGCAAGTGCTAACTGCTTCTTGAGCTTGCGCGCTTCTCCCGCAAAGACCAAAGGGGGATATTTTGCCAATTGTGACTCGACACTTTTAAGCGCATCTGCATCCGGATAATCCGGCATTTGCACCCTTGGTTTTGCGCGCCAATCAGCTTTGGTCCATCCTTTAGTCACGAGCGTATTCCCTAAGTTAGCGGTATCGGTTGCCATATACGAAGAAGTGCGCAGAAAGCAAAGGCCCAAACCCGTTATTTGCCTCTGATTGCGCTTGCAGAGAGGTCAGATTCCTGTTTCCTTGCCTCGGAAACGACAATTCAGGTCGCAAGATGTCATTGCTCTCCCGCAAAGCCACACAAGTTACCAAATCCGCCGCTCCTCGGCGCTTTGTTTTTCTGCTGCTGGATAAATTTACCATGATCAATTTCGCTGGCGCAATCGAGCCTTTGCGTCTGGCCAATCATGTCGTCGGCGAAACCTTGTACACTTGGGCGCTGTGCGGCGAAGGCGGGGTTGAGAAAACCTGTTCCAATGGGGCGACCTTCAAGCTGGATTTCGGCCTGACCGATGTTGAACGTGAAGACACGGTTCTGGTTTGTGGCGGTATTGAGATTTAGAAAACCACGACCAAAGCCGTCGTGAACTGGCTTCGCCGCGAGGCCCGTCGCGGCATCGCAATCGGGGGTCTTTGCACCGGGGCCTATTCCCTGGCCAAAGCTGGTTTGCTCGATGGCAAGAAAGCAACGATCCATTGGGAAAATCAGGATGGTTTTTCCGAAGAGTTTGAACAGGTGATCCTGACGAAATCCGTCTTTGTGATGGAGGGAAATCGCTGGTCAACCGCGGGGGGAATATCCTCGATCGACCTTATGCTGCGCATCATCGCCTCGGACCATGGCGAAGATTTGGCCAATAATGTCGCCGATCTGATGATCTATTCGGCCATTCGCACCGATCAGGACACACAACGCCTTTCGATCCCCACGAGAATCGGGGTGCGTCACCCCAAGCTGTCTCAGGTGATCCAGATGATGGAAGGCAATATCGAGGATCCGATGACTCCGGCCGATCTGGCGGATAAAGTCGGGATGTCGACACGCCAACTCGAACGGCTTTTCCGCCGCTATCTCAATCGCAGCCCAAAACGGTATTATATGGAGATCCGGCTGCAAAAAGCCCGCAATCTGTTGATGCAAACCGATATGAGCGTGATCAACGTGGCACTTGCCTGTGGATTTGCCAGCCCATCCCATTTCTCGAAATGCTATCGCAGCCATTACAACACCACGCCCTACAGAGAACGCGGCACCCAGGGCGCGCCAACCCCGCTGATGGGTCGGCTCTCGATCTGAGACGGCTGAAAATTAGCGTAATCGCCCATTATTTTGCGCTTGAAGCAATGGCGGCGGCGACATAGCATCCCTGCACTTCGCGATAACCGTGCCTGCTGAATAAAAGAAAAAGCCAGCTTTCCTTTTACGGGATCGCATTCTAGGCTTTAACGCGGGGTTGCGATCCAACAAGGGAGATAACAATGAAAAAACTACTTTTGGCCACGGCTGCTTCGGCACTTTTGGCCGGTGCTGCTGGTGCAGAAGACGTGAAAATCGGCATTCTTATCGGCTTCACCGGTCCTATTGAATCCTTGACCAGCCATATGGCGGGTGCGGCCGAATTGGCCATGAAAGAGGCCAATGACTCGGGCAAAGCCGCCAATGGCTGGGTGTTCGTGCCGGTTCGTGGCGACTCGACCTGTGGTGATTCTGCGGCGGCAACTGCCGCGGCTGAACGTCTGGTCACCGCCGAAGGTGTCAAAGGCATAATGGGCGCTGATTGCTCGGGTGTGACGGCAGCCGTTTTGCAAAACGTCGCCCGCCCGAACGGCATTGTGATGGTTTCGCCATCGGCAACCTCTCCGGCGCTGTCGACGGCTGAAGATGACGGGCTTTTCTTCCGCACCTCACCCTCCGACGCCCGTGAAGGCGAAGTGATGGCGGACGTGCTGCAAGAGCATGGCGTCAAATCCATCGCCCTGACCTATTCGAACACCGATTACGGCAAGGGCCTGTCCGAGGCGATCTCGGCTGCTTTCATTGCCAAGGGCGGCACAGTGACGATCAACGCCCCGCATGATGATGGCAAGGCGGATTATTCTGCCGAAGTTGCCTCGCTTGCTGCGGCTGGTGGCGATCTTTTGGTCGTTGCAGGCTATCTCGACCAAGGCGGCAAGGGCATCATCCAAGCCTCGCTCGACTCTGGCGCTTTTACGAAATTCGGCCTTCCGGGCGGCATGGTTGGCGATAATCTGCCCAAGAATATCGGTCCGGCACTTGATGGCTCATATGGCCAGATTGCGCAATCCGATAGCGCGGGCGCGGCGATCCTGACGGAAATGGGCAAGGCGGCGACGCCCCCCTTTGACGCCACTTCGGCCTATGCGATGGAATCCTACGATGCCGCCGCTTTGATCATGCTGGCAATGCAGGCCGCCGGCTCCACGGATTCCAAGGTTTACAAAGACAAGATCATGGAAGTGGCCAATGCACCGGGCGAGAAAATCCTGCCTGGCGAATTGGGCAAAGCGCTGGAGCTGATCAGCCAAGGCGTCGACATCGACTATGACGGCGCTTCCGGCGTTGAGTTGATCGGCGCGGGCGAAAGTGCCGGTCGCTATCGTGAATTTGTCGTCAAAGACGGCAAGTATGAGACCGTGAAGTTCCATTGACCGTGACAAACTAAACAACGGCGGCGGCCCAAGGTTCAAGCCTTGGGCCGCTGGCATCTGGTAAGGCCGCCCGCTTGCGCTATGGCAAGACAAGAGGCGGCAATCAGGGGGAAGATATGATCGAAGTTCAAAACCTGCACCGGCATTTCGGGGCATTCCGCGCCGTTGACGGTGCAACGCTGCGTATTGAAACCGGGTCCATTACCGGATTGATTGGGCCGAATGGCGCCGGGAAAACCACACTTTTCAATGTGATAGCCGGACGTCTGCCGCCAACCTCTGGGCGGGTTATCATGGACGGTGCCGACATCACCGGAATGCCGCCCCATGACCTTTTTCAAAAAGGATTGCTGCGCACCTTTCAGATCGCCCATGAATTTGGCAGCATGACAGTGCGGGAAAACCTGATGATGGTTCCTTCTGGCCAATCGGGTGAAAGCCTCTGGAACGCCTGTTTTCGGCGTGGTGCAGTTGCACAAGAAGAGCGCGCGCTTGCCGAAAAGGCCGACGAAGTTCTTGATTTCCTGACCATCAGCCATCTCGCCGACCAACAGGCCGCCAATATTTCCGGCGGCCAAAAAAAGCTTTTAGAGCTGGGTCGCACCATGATGGTGGATGCCAAGATCGTCTTTTTGGATGAGGTGGGCGCCGGTGTGAACCGCACACTTTTGAACACCATCGGCGATGCGATCATACGGCTGAACAAAGAGCGCGGCTATACGT
>CBDUEF010000175.1:0-6012 GCA_965366095.1 uncultured Cypionkella sp.
ACATGTCGATCTGGAAAGACGGCAAGCCGCTGTTTTCGGGCGATAAATACGCCGATCTTTCCCAAGAAGCGCTGTATTTCATCGGCGGCATCCTCAAACATGCCAAAGGCTTGAACGCGATCACCAACCCCTCGACCAACAGCTATAAACGCCTGATCCCCGGCTTTGAGGCCCCGGTTCTGCGCGCGTTTTCGGCCCGCAACCGCTCGGGTGCCGTGCGTATTCCGTGGACCGAATCGCCCAAAGCCAAGCGCGTCGAGGCCCGCTTCCCTGATCCCGCGGCAAACCCCTATCTGTGCTATGCCGCGCTGTTGATGGCCGGTCTTGACGGCATCAAACACAAGATTGATCCCGGCCCGGCTTCGGACAAAGACCTCTACGATCTGCCGCCCGAAGAGTTGGCCGCCATCCCCACCGTTTGCGGATCACTTCGCGAAGCGTTGGAAGAGCTTGAAAAGGATATGGATTTCCTTTTGGCCGGTGACGTGTTCACCAAAGGCCAACTTGAAAGCTACATGGCGCTGAAGTGGGAAGAGGTTTACGCCTATGAACACACGCCGCATCCGATCGAGTATCAGATGTATTACTCCTGCTGATCAAAAAGGCCGCCTCTCGGGGCGGCCTTTGTCATTCCATCCCAGCCCCGGCCAGCGCCGCCCTTGGCTCGGCAGGCAAATCGGCAATCCGCACCACATAGGTGTGGATCGAGAACAGCACCGCATCGCTGACGGGCAATCTCAGCAAACATTGCCGCTCGGATCGCACATAATCGCCACCACGCCGGTCTGTGCGCGGGTCGCCCTCACGTCTTGGCTGGTGCAGATCGGGGTTCACATAAACCAGCGCATTCATCCGCCACAGCGGGTTTTCCACCCGAATCATATCAAACAACCGCTGCACCCGCTTGGCCATCTCGCCATCATAGGGCTTTACCGTCCCATGGATGCCGATCAACGGTCGGCCCAGCTTTTCCGCCAGCGTCCACGAGGCCGGAAAGCACAACACCGCCCCCACCAGCACATGCTCATCGCCGTCTTTCAGCATCAGGCACAAATCTTCCTGCACCAACCGCCCCAAGGTCAGCAACGGTTGCCCACGGTCCAATGCCACCACACCCCCATCAGGCCGTGTCACCCGCAGAGGCCCCACGACATAGCCCTCGGTCTTAGCCAGCCGCGCCAGAACGATATCATACAGCTCCTCTGCCGCAGGCCGACCAACCTCTAGCAACCCATGCACCAACTGAGGTGCCCCCAAAATCAACCGATCCCGCTCGGCCATCTGCGCCGCAAAGGCATCATCGACCACGCACCAGCCATCATCTTGCAGCGGCAATATCCCCGGCAGGCGCGTCAGACGCGGATCGCACCAGACATGGAACGGCAGGCTTTTCTGTAAAATCGGCATATTCTTCCCCTTTCCCGGCATCAAACCCAAAGCCAGCCCCCGCGTCCCGATCATTTCCGACCAATTCACGTCGCCAACGGCAAAGCCACGCTCGCCACACAAGCCACACTCACCCCAAAGCCGGAGGCACCGATGAACACCCATTATTCTGATCGCCGCAAGATTGATCCCTCGCGCGGCGCACTTCTGGGCGATGGCACCCTCAACGACAATGACCGCGTCGAGATCGGCCCCACCCAATTGGCCTTTGGTGAATGGGCGCAGGCGGGTCTGGCGCTGCCAAACCTTGAGCGGATGCGGGAATTTCGCTGGAAACGGCTGGTCAAAGGCGTGGTGGATCGCGGTTATGGCGGCATCTTGCTGTTTGATCCCTTGAACATCCGCTATGCCACCGATTCAACCAACATGCAGCTTTGGAACACCCATAACGCCTTTCGCGCCTGCCTGATCTGCGCCGATGGCTATATGGTGGTTTGGGATTACAAACAGGCGATGTTTCTGTCGCGTTTCAACCACTTGGTGAAAGAGCAGCGCACCGGGGCCGATCTGTTTTATTTCGACCGGGGCGACCGGCTCGACATCGCTGCCGACCGCTTTTCCAACGAGGTCCGCGCCCTGATCGCCGAACACGGCGGCGGCAATCGTCGGCTTGGCGTCGATAAAATCATGCTGCACGGGTTGCGCGCTTTGGAGGCGCAGGGGTTTGAGGTGATCCCCGGTGAGGAGCTTACCGAAAAGGTCCGCGCCATCAAGGGTCCGGATGAAATTGCGGCAATGCGCTGCGCCCATCATGCCTGCGAATCCGCCATCCATGAGATGGAAAAGGCCGCCCGCGCCGGGGTTCCGCGCGGCAATATGTCCGAGGATGACATCTGGGCGGTGCTGCACGCCGAAAACATCCGGCGCGGCGGCGAATGGATCGAAACCCGGCTGCTGTCATCGGGCCCGCGCACCAATCCGTGGTTTCAGGAATGCGGCCCGCGCATTGTGCAAAACAACGAAATCGTGGCCTTTGACACCGATCTGATCGGCTCTTACGGCATTTGCATCGACATCAGCCGCAGCTGGTGGATTGGGGATGCAAAACCGCGTCAAGACATGATAGACACCATGAAGATCGCGCGCGAACACATTGATCACAATATGAATATGCTGAAACCCGGCGTGATGGTTGATGAGCTGTCGCGCAATGGCCACCGCCTGCCCGCCTATATGCAGGCGCAAAAATACGGCTGCATGATGCATGGTGTGGGCCTGTGCGATGAATGGCCGCTGGTGGCCTATCCCGATGCGATGGTCGAGGGCGCTTTCGATTACCCGATCGAGGCGGGGATGGTTCTATGTGTTGAGGTTCTGGCCTCACCCGAGGGCGGAGATTTCTCGATCAAGCTGGAAGAACAGGTGCTTATAACCGAAACCGGATATGAAAACCTGACGAAATACCCCTTCGATCCAGCCCTGATGGGGCAAGCCTGACCGCTTCATCTTGCACCTGCCCGCCCCACGGTCTAAGGCGTTCTGGCCCGCCCAGTCACCCCGAAAGGCCGCAAAATGATCCCGCGTTATTCCCGCCCAGATATGGTCGCCATCTGGTCGCCAGAGACCAAATTCCGCATCTGGTATGAGATCGAGGCCCACGCCTGCGACGCCCTTGCGGCAATTGGTGTGATTCCGAAAGAAAGCGCCGCTGCGGTGTGGAAAGCCCGCGACGTGACCTTTGACGTGGCGCGGATTGATGAGATCGAGGCCGTCACCAAGCACGACGTCATCGCCTTTCTGACCCATCTCGCCGAACATATCGGTGCCGAAGAGGCCCGCTTTGTTCACCAAGGCATGACCAGCAGCGACGTCTTGGACACCACGTTCAATCTGCAACTGGTGCGCGCAACCGACCTGATTCTCAAAGGCATGGACCGCGTTCTTGCCGCCCTCAAAACCCGCGCCTTCGAGCACAAAGACACCATCCGCATCGGCCGCAGCCATGGCATCCACGCCGAACCCACCACCATGGGCCTGACCTTCGCGCGCTTTTACGCCGAAATGCACCGGGGCCGCGCGCGTCTGGAAACCGCCCGCGCAGAAATCGCCACCGGGGCAATTTCCGGCGCTGTCGGCACCTTCGCCAATATCGACCCAAGCGTCGAAGAGCATGTTTGCAAAATGCTCGGCCTTTCGCCCGAACCAATCAGCACCCAGGTGATCCCGCGCGACCGCCACGCGATGTATTTCGCCACCCTTGGCGTCATCGCCTCAAGCATCGAAAACATCGCCATCGAGATCCGCCACATGCAGCGCACCGAAGTTCTGGAGGCCGAGGAATTCTTCTCTCCCGGCCAAAAGGGCTCCTCTGCCATGCCCCATAAACGCAATCCGGTGCTGTCGGAAAACCTCACCGGCCTTGCGCGTCTGGTGCGCATGTCTGTCACCCCTGCGCTGGAAAACGTGGCCCTTTGGCACGAGCGTGACATCTCGCATTCAAGTGTCGAGCGCGCCATCGGCCCCGACACCACCGTGACGCTGGATTTCGCCTTGCACCGCCTTGCCGGGTTGGTTGAAAAGCTGGTGATCTATCCCGATAACATGCTGGCAAACATGAATAAATTCCGTGGCTTGGTGATGAGCCAACGCGTGCTGCTGGCCCTCACCCAAGCCGGGGTTTCGCGCGAAGACAGCTACCGTCTGGTGCAGCGCAACGCGATGAAGGTTTGGGAAAAGGGGGCCGATTTCAAAACCGAACTGCTGGCCGACCCAGAGGTAACCGCCGCCCTGACCCCGGCCCAGATCGAAGAGAAATTCGACATCGCCTATCATACCAAACATGTCGATACGATTTTCAAACGGGTTTTTGGTTCGGCGTTCAATCGCGGTTAACCCCTGCCTGCCATCCTGATCCGAACAGAATCAGGGGGCAGAATGGTCCATCAACCCGTCGCTTTGGCACGCATCACGCCTGCGCAACGCATCGCTCCGGCCCGCGCGCAACCTCTTACGCCGCGGGAAAAGGCCGCCGTGATCGTGCGGTTCTTGCTAGCCGAGGGCTCAAGCCTGCCGCTGGCAAAGCTGCCCGAATCCATGCAGGCCGCCCTGACCGAGCAAATGGGGCAAATGCGGCTGGTCGATCGGCGCACGCTTGGCCAGGTGGTCGAAGAATTTCTGTCCGAACTCGATCAGGTCGGTCTGTTCTTTCCCGGCGGGATCGAGGGGGCGCTTGCGGTGATGGATGGGCATATCTCTCCCAGTGCGGCCAACCGTCTGCGCCGCATGGCCGGGGCCTCGGGCAAAACCGATCCCTGGGAGCGTCTCACGTTGGTTCCGCTCGAAAGCCTGCTCAAGATGGTTGATGAGGAAAGCGTCGAGGTTGCCGCCGTCATGCTGTCGAAACTGCCGGTGGCGAAATCGGCGGAAATCCTTGGCAAGTTAAGTGGTGAGCGCGCCCGCCGGGTGGCCTATGCGGTGTCGATGACCGGCAATGTTGATCCGGCCACGGTTCAGCGCATCGGTGCCTCCTTGGCAAGCCAACTTGACAGCCAACCCCAGCGCGCCTTTGACGCCAGCCCCGTCGACCGTGTGGGTGCCATCCTGAACATCTCGGGCAGCCAAACCCGCGACGATGTTCTCAAAGGGCTTGAGGCCACCGACGCCGGTTTTGCCGAACAGGTGCGCCGCGCGATCTTTACCTTTGTTCATCTTCCCCACCGCCTGTCCGCGCGCGATGTGCCCAAGGTGATCCGGGTTCTGGATCAAGCCGTGCTGATCACCGCCCTCGCCGCCGCCCAGTCCCAGCCCGATCTGGAGTTGGCCTCGGAATTCTTGCTGGCCAACATGTCGCAACGCATGGCCCAGGGCCTGCGCGATGAGCTGCTGGGGCGCGGCAAGGTCAAGGACAAAGACGCCGATGAGGCGATGGGCGCGGTCATCGTCGCCATCCGCCAGCTTGAGGCGTCGGGGGAAATCACTCTGCTCACTCCGGAAGATGCGGCCTAGGCCCAAGCCAGAGCGCAGCCCGCTTGTGGTTGGGCTGGCCCCGGTTTATGTCTTGCCGCGCTGCGCCCTTGCTGCCGGATACTGGATGACGGACCGCCTGCCCTTTCAACCCCTGGCCTTTGCGCAAAACCTTGTTTTGCGTGGCGTAATCGGCGCGCTGACGCTTATTCCTTACCGTTGGCGCATTCCGATGGGCGGCTGGTTCGTGGCGGCTATTCTGGCGCCGATCTCAGGCTGGCGCGACAGGGTGCGGGCCAATCTGGCGCTGATCTTGCCCGATCTGCCCAAGGCCGAGGTGGAACGCCTTGCCCGCGCGGTGCCCAACGCCGCCGGTCGCACCCTGATCGAGCTCTATTCAGGGGCCGAATTCAAGGCCCATGTCGCCAACACCCCGCTGCGCGGTGAGGGGCTGGCCGATATTCTGGCCGCCCGCGCCCGTGGTCAGGGCGTGATTCTGGTCTCGGGGCATTTTGGCAATTACGACGTGCCGCGTGCGGTGTTGTCGGCGCAAGGCCATGCTGTCGCAGGCTTTTATCAGCCGATGAAGAACCGATATTTCAACGCCCGCTATATCCGCATCATCGAGGCCATCGGCGCGCCGGTTTTCGCCCGCGATCGCGC
>CBDUEF010000176.1:0-6005 GCA_965366095.1 uncultured Cypionkella sp.
GTATTTCCCTGCTTTCCACGGCTCGTCTTTCTACAATATCCGCAAGCGGTGGCACTTTCGTCGATCACACCCGCGGCGTGGTCAAATCGGTTGATGTCGCTGCCCAGACAGTCGAACTCGGTGACGAGGCCATCGACAGCTTTCCAGACAGCATGCAGAAAGGCGACATGCTGGGCGGCTACGAGCCGAACGATCAGATCACGATTGTCTGGGACATGACCGGCACAGCCAAAGATGCGCAGTCGATCGACCGCGACTAAGGCCTGCCAAAGAAAGGCAAAAGCAGAGAGCGCTTTGCTTTCGACATCCATTTTGGACACGCATTGCGCTCTTTTCGCCCGGCGGCATTGACCCATCGGCCACTCCCCCCTTTTTACCAAGCGTAGACGCCGAAACGATGACATTTTGCGCAACAATGCGACCCAAGGAAGGACCATTAGGAACCGAAGATAACTCCCACGCCGTTCAGAAAACGCACAATCTTCGCCATGCACGCGATCGAATTGACGCTATCCGAAAAGCTCGTGACAGAATTCCAACGCCGAGATCAAGGCGTCGGCCTCTTGCGTTGTATTGTACAGCCCAAAGGAGGCGCGACAGGTTGCGCCAAGGTTAAGATGCTGCATCAACGGCATCGCGCAATGGGTTCCGGCCCTGACGGCAACACCGCGTTTGTCAAGGATCGTAGATATATCATGAGCATGCGCGCCACCGCTCATCGTAAAGCTAAAGATCGCGCCTTTGCTTTCCGACTGCCCCTGCAAGGTCAGCCAGTTCAGTCGGCCCAACCGTTCACGGGTGTAATCGCGCAAACCGCGCTCATGGGCCGCTATAGTCTCAAGCCCCAAAGACATCAGGTAATCCAGCGCCACCCCAAACCCGATCTGCTGCACGATGCCCGGTGTTCCGGCCTCAAACTTCATCGGCGCATCATTGTAGAGGACAGTGTCGCGGGTCACTTCACGGATCATATCGCCGCCGCCAAGGAATGGGCGCATCTCGGCCATGCGTTCTGGTTTGATGAAGATCGCCCCAGAACCACTTGGCCCGTATAACTTATGTCCGGTGATCGCATAGAAATCACAGCCGATCGCCTGCACATCCACTGGCATATGCACTGCCGCTTGTGATCCATCGACCAGCACCGGCACGCCCTTGGCCCCGGCGCAGATCGCCGCCACATCCACCACCGATCCCAACACATTCGACATATGGGTGACGGCCACCAGCTTGGTGCGCGGACCGATCGCCTCAATCACCGCCTGCGGGTCAAGATCGCCATTGGCGTCAATCTCGACCCATTTCAGCACCACTCCCAGCCGTTCGCGCAAGAAATGCCAGGGCACGATATTGGCGTGATGCTCCATGATCGAAAGAACGATCTCGTCCCCCGCCTGCAAACGCGGCGCGGCCCAGGCGTAGGACACCAGATTGATCCCCTCGGTCGCGCCGGTGGTGAAGACAATCTCCTCTTGGCTTTTGGCGTTCAAAAACCGCGCGACCTTGCCCCGCACCGCCTCATAGTTTTCGGTGGCAAGGTTAGAAAGCGTGTGCAAGCCTCTGTGAACATTGGCATATTCATGCGAATAGGTCCGGGTGACGGCATCAATCACCACTTGCGGCTTTTGGGCCGAGGCGCCGTTATCGAGATAGACCAGCGGCCGGTTGTTTACCTGCCGTGAAAGGATGGGAAAATCGGCTCGTATCTTGTTGATATCATACATTTGTAACGTCCCCTCCCAGGGCCATCAGAACCACAGCGAACAACAAGGAAATCGCGAACAGCGTGGCAAGAAACGTGGCCAAGATCATGAACAAGACCTTGATGGCCGAAGCGAAGCCATGCAACTCCTTGATGAACTCAACCAGCAACCAGATAAACAGCACAAACCCGAGAAGCCCCAAAGCCTCGGCGATCACTGGCGGCAGGAACAGCGAAACCAGTTGCATCACCTGCAGCAGAACCAGAACAAACTCCAGCCAGGCGGTCAGCACCACCGCACCCGCAAGATCGCCCTCGCCGTCAAACCGACGCCCAACCACATGAATCACCAGCGCCATCAGCGCCAGAACCGCAACCTGAACCGCCGCCAGAAGCACCGGATTGCCAAAGACCTTTGCCAATTCCGGGTCGTCTCGCATCGGCGAATAAAGGAAGATCACGCTTGACAGCATGGTCGAGCAAACCGCCATCAGCAATAGTGCTGTAGCCCCGGTCTGCAACGAAAGCCCCATCTCCAGCACCGCGCGCGCACCCGCCCGCGGGTCTTTCACTGTGAACAGCGCGGCGTGTAATAGCGTCTTAGGTGTCATGCTCATGCCTTGCGTTCCGACTCGTGCAACATGCTGATCCATATCCATAAAAATGCCATTCCGACGATGGCACCCACCAGATCGGCCTGCAACCCTTGCCCGATCATTCCGGCCACCAAGCCGCGCAACAGCATCCCCGGAGTTACCGCGACCAATGCCGCGAACAGTGCCAGCCGCGCGCTGTATTGGCTGCCCTGCCCGCCTAGGGCCCGCGCGATCCAATGGCTGATCAGCCCCACCCCATACCAGAGCGGGATTGACGCCAACAGTGCCAAACCTGCCGCCACCAACCGTTGCAGCATCGGCACCTCGGGCTGCATCAGGCTTTGGCGCGACAGCACCGGCCAGAGCGACACGAAGGCCAGCACCAGAAAAGTCACCAGCAGGCTGAAGGCAAAGGGCTCGGACTGCCCGCGCGCCAGATGCCTGCGGATCACGGCGCGCGGACGCGTCCAGCCCTGCACGATATCGGTGGTGACAGACATCTAATGCTCGTGCCGGGCCAGCCAGCCTTGCAAACGGCTGCGAATATCCTCGGCGATGCCCTCATCCTCGATCTCGTCGATGGCCTGCGCCAAAAACGCCTGCACCAACAGCGATTGCGCAGCGGCCAGTGGCACCCCACGCGAGCGCAGATAGTAAAGTGCGGTCTCATCAATCGCGCCCGAGGTCGAGCCGTGGCTGCATTTCACATCATCGGCGTAGATTTCCAGCTCGGGTTTGGCCAGAAACTGGCTGGCCCCGTCAAGAAGCAGCGATTGGCTGATCTGATAGCCATCGGTTTTCTGCGCGATCTGCTTGACCAGAATCTTGCCCTGAAACACCCCGACCGCGCCGTTTTTCAGCACTTTCTTATAGACTTGACGGCTTTCGCAGCGCTCGGCCCCATGGGTGATGAACACCGTGTCGTCATGGTGAAAATCACCGTCGCCCAAGGCCGCGCCGGCGATATGCGCAACGGACTCCGCCCCCAACATCTCGATCACCGCCTCATTGCGGGTTAGCTTGCCGTTCGCCGTCAGGGTAAAGGATTTGAACGTCGATTTCTTACCCAAACGGGCAAACAGATGCGTCACCGCGACGCGTTCATGGTCGCGACCCTGCGCGCGGATGTGATGAAAGCGTGCGCCATCGGCGACATCCACCTCCATCACCTTGTTGAACCGCGCTGCCGCAGGGCCGTTTTCCAAAACGGTAAGCTCGGCCCCTGCGTCAACCTTAATGCAGTGATGCAGGATCGCGTCAGAACTCTCTGATTTGTGGTGATAAATCAGCGAAATAGGTCGCGACGCCTTGCCCGTCACCCGGATCAGCATGCCGTCAGAGGCAAAGGCCGAATTGAGCGTGGCAAAGGGGCGCTCGACCGGGTTTTGGCCACGCGCCTCAAGCACAGAATAAAGCCCCTGCGCCCAATGGATATCCGCCGCACCCGCGCCTGAAAGCCGCTCGATCGACACGCCCGACATTTCCAGCGCGTCCGATTGCACAGGATCAAACACCCCATCGACAAAGACAATCTTCAGCCGGTCAATCGCGTCAAAAGTCATCGGCTCATCGCCCGCATCGAACAGGGCAGCCTTACGAACCTCGGGCGCGTTCAGCGCCGCAGGATCGGTATAGCGCCAATATTCATCGCGCTTGCCCGGCAGGCCCATCGCCGTCAACCGCGCCAAAGCCTCGGCCTTTGCGGCGCCCAACCAGCCTTTGCGATCAAAAGACAGGTCGGCAATCCGGGTTTCTGCCGCCAGTTTTGCCACTGCCATCACGCATGCTCCGCCAAAAGATCGGCATAGCCGTTCTCTTCAACCTCAAGCGCCAGTTCCGGCCCGCCCGATTTGATGATCCGCCCGGCGGCCATGATATGCACGACATCAGGTTTGATATGATCCAGAAGCCGCTGATAATGGGTGATCACCAGAAAAGACCGCCCCGCCGCCCGCAGCGCGTTCACGCCGTCCGAGACCAGCTTCATCGCATCAACGTCAAGCCCCGAGTCGGTCTCATCAAGGATGCACATCTTGGGTTCCAGCATTGCCATCTGCAAGATTTCGTTGCGTTTTTTCTCACCGCCCGAAAAGCCGACATTGACCGGACGCTTGAGCATCTCGGCATCAATTTTCAGCGCCTTGGCCTTTTCACGCACCACTTTCAGAAACTCGCCCGCGCTCATTTCCGGCTCACCGCGCGCCTTGCGTTGGGCATTCACCGCCGTGCGCAAAAACGTCATATTGCCGACGCCGGGGATTTCCACCGGATATTGAAACGCCAGAAACAGCCCCGCCGCTGCGCGCGCCTCTGGGTCCATGCCCAAAAGCTCGACACCTTCCAGCTTGGCCGAGCCTTGGGTCACCTCATAGCCATCGCGGCCCGACAGCACATAGGACAGCGTCGATTTGCCCGACCCGTTCGGCCCCATGATCGCATGCACTTCGCCAGCGCCAATCGACAGATCGACCCCGCGCAGGATCACCTTGTCTTCTTCTTCAAGTTTGACATGCAGGTTCTTGATTTCCAGCATTTTAATTCCTTTCAGGATCACGCGTCAAAAGGCGCGCAAATAGGTTTGAACCACCCAGAGCAACTTATCTGCCGGGATAGCCATCGGGGTAAGCTCAAAACGGGCCATCCGGCCGACCATTTCGACCGGTTTCGCCAAGTCTTCAACCTCGTGATAGGCAAAGCGGTCGATATAATCGTCCCACAACACGGTGGTGGGTTTGGTGATCTTGAACAGCACCGTCAAGAAACAGGCCGCGCGAAACCGGCCGTCAATCAGCACAAGATCAGGATGCTCGAACTCTGGCAGATCCCAAACCGACAGCGGATAGCCCGGAAATTGCTGAAACGCCCTTGGGTTTTTGGGATGCCCCCATTCCTTTGTTGGCCCGATATCTGCGTGGTGGATATGCACTTCCTTTTTCGGAAAGTGATGCTTGACCGATTGGGACAGCGCTTCGGCCCAGTCCTTATCACTTTCGACCGAGAAAACCTTGCGCTTGGTGACCTCGGCGGCGATAAATGTCGATCCGCCGCTGCCATATTCCAGAACAACGTCGACCTCGGCATAAAGCTTGCGCACCAGCTCGGCCTCTTTCACAGGCAAGGTCAGCTCGAATTTCCGGGGCTCCTCGGCCGGGGCATCGACAGGCGGCTTGGGCATTTCTATCTCCATGTCGGGTGCAGTTTCCTGCGACATCAGTTTGATTTCGCCGCCCAGATACTGAGCGATCATTGCTTCCAGTTGCGGGATTTCGGGATGCTTGCGGAGCCGTGCAAGCCCGGCATCCGTGGCCGACAGATGGCGCAGGATCGAGCGGTCCTGTGCTTCGTTGCGGTTATGTTGCTCATAGAATGCATCGGTATGGCGGCGATTTTTGGTGCCAGCCCGTTGCCGTTTCCACCCGCGCCCCCTGATCTTCTTCAGCTCGAACATCTCGGGTGTGCGAACCATGTAATGGTTGATCTGCGCCAGACCCCAGCCAAATTCGGCGGGCTCAACCACGCTGTTCTTGCCAATATTTCGGCCAGAGATCCACTCTTGGTTGGTTTTGCTGTTTGGCAAAAGCGCCTGACCGTCGCCACCGACAAAGGCGTCCAGCCCGATTCTGGCCTTTTTCGCAATCACCGGCCGGTGAATCCCCAAAGTGCCAAAGCCTTTGATATCTCGCGTTTTTTTGAACAGGGTCTTGATC
>CBDUEF010000177.1:0-5954 GCA_965366095.1 uncultured Cypionkella sp.
AGCGGTGGCCCGCAGCACCGCATCCAGCATCTCGGCGCGCAGGCGGCTGGACAGCGCGTTCATCACCTCGGGCCGGTTCAGGCCAATCACTGCCACGCCGTCGGTCATCTGATAGGTGATCGTCTGAAACTCCATCGCCGCCCCCAAGGTTTTGCCCACCTTAGCGCGGGTGGGGCAGGGCGAAAGCGCGACCTTGCGTTACTTGTTGACCAGTTCGGCCAAACGCGCCTGATCAGCATCGCTGAGCGGCGTGGCAGGTTCGCGCGTGCGACGGCGCAGGGTGGCAAAGGCAATCGCGCCGCCCATCAGCAGCATTGCAGGCCCCGCCAGCCACAGGATCAGGCCCGAGCCATTGCTGCGCGGTTTGAACAACACAAACTCGCCGTAGCGATCAACGACATAATCGACCACCTGCGCATCACTGTCGCCCGCAACCAGCCGCTCACGCACTGCCAGCCGCAAATCGCGGCTGATCGGGGCGGCAGAATCGTCGATATTCTCGCCCTGACAGACCGGACAACGCAGATCGCGGCTGATCATGCGCGCCCGCGCCTCAAGGCCAGGGTCTGACAGCATCTCATCGGGCTGCACCGCCAAGGCGGGCGTGGCGATCAGCAGCAAGGCAAAAAGAACGGCCCGCATCGCGCTATTCCGCCGGGGCGACATTGGCCGCCACTGGTTTGCGCGCGCCTGCCGCGATACGGTAGCGGCGATCCGAAAGGCTGAGCAAGCCGCCCAAGGCCATCAGCATCGCCCCGCCCCAAATCCAATCGGCAAAGGGTTTGATATAGCCGCGCACGGCAAAACCGCCGCCGTCTTGCGGATCGCCGATCACCAGATAAAGGTCGCGAAACAGGCCCTGATCAATCGCCGCTTCGGTCGTGGGCATGCCTGCCACCGGATAGAACCGTTTTTCCGGGTGCAGCGTGGTCAGCACCACCCCGCCCTTTGACACCACCATTTCCGCAATCGAGGTGCGGTAATTCGGGCCTTCGCCCTCGGAAACCGAGGCGAGCTTGATCTCATACTGGCCAAGCTGATAGCTTTCGCCCACCTTGACCACGCGGATATCTTCGGTGACCCAAGCCGTCATCGCGGCCACGGCAAACACCGTGATGCCAAGGCCGGAATGGGCCACGGCCTTGCCCCAATCGGCACGCGGCAGGCGGGCAAGCCGCCCGAACCGTGCGGCAACATCGCCGCGCCCGCTGCGTTGCCACAGATCGACGCCTGCACCCAGCACCACCCAAAGCCCCAAGGCCGCGCCAACCGGGCCAATCGCCGAGCGCCCGCTTTGCAGCGCAAACACCAGCGCCAGCAGAGCCACCGCCAGCATCAGCACCGGCACCAAGCGGCGCGCCACCCGGCCCGCCTCGGCGCGCTTCCACGGCAGCATCGCGCCAAAGGGCAACAGCAGCGCAAGGGCGACCATAAAGGGCGTGAAGGCCGCGTTGAAAAACGGCTCGCCCACGCTCAGCTTGCGGTTCCACAACAACTCGGCCACCAAGGGCCAGATCGTGCCGACAAAAACCACGAAAGCCGCAACTGCGAGCAGCAGATTATTGGCCACCAGCGCGGTTTCCCGGCTGACCATGCCAAACACGCCCCGCGCCTCCAGCGCCCCCGCCCGCAGCGCAAACAGCATCAGCGCGCCGCCCATGAACACGGCCAAAATCATCAAGATGAACACGCCGCGTTCGGGATCATTGGCAAAGGCATGCACCGAGGTGATCACGCCCGAGCGCACAATAAAGGTGCCGATCAGCGAAAAGCCAAAGGCGAGGATGGCCAGCAGGATCGTCCAGGCTTTCAGGCTTTCGCGCTTTTCCACCACGATGGCCGAATGCAGCAGCGCGGTGGCCACCAGCCAAGGCATGAAGGAGGCGTTTTCAACCGGATCCCAGAACCAGAACCCGCCCCAGCCCAATTCGTAATAGGCCCACCACGAGCCCAAAGCGATGCCGATGGTCAGGAAAATCCACGCAGCCAGCGTCCAAGGCCGCACCCAACGCGCCCAGGCCGCATCAATGCGACCTTCGAGCAGGGCGGCAACGGCGAAAGAAAAGCTCATCGAAAGGCCGACATAGCCAAGGTAAAGGAAGGGCGGGTGAAAGGCGAGGCCCGGGTCTTGCAGCAAGGGGTTCAGATCATTGCCATTCAGCGGCGGCACCTCAAGGCGCAAAAACGGGTTCGAGGTGAACAGCATGAAGGCCAGAAACGCCACGCCAATCGCCCCTTGCACCGACAAAACCCGCGCTTTCAGCGTGGCGGGCAGGTTGTCGCCAAAAAACACCGCACAGGCGCCAAAGCCCGACAGCGCCAGCACCCAAAGCAAAAGCGAGCCCTCATGATTGCCCCAAACCCCGGCAAATTTGTAAAGCATCGGCTTGTCGGTATGCGAGTTCAGCACCACCAGACGCAGGGAAAAGTCTGAAACCACAAAGGCATAGGTCAGGGCGGCAAAGGAAAACCCGATCAGCAGGAATTGCGCAATCGCCGCCGGATCGGCCAGCGCCATCAGCCGCGGATTGCGGGTTTGCGCGCCGACCATCGGGATGATCATCTGCACCAGCGCCACGGCAAAGGCCAATACCAGCGCAAAATGTCCAAGCTCGACAATCATCGGCGTCTCCTGTTTTCGCGGTGGACTCTAGGCCAGAAGCGCGCCGTTTCCAATGCCCTGTGCGCGTTTGTCGCGCAAAGGTGTAGCGCGCCGCTCAGGCCCCGCGCGACAGCGCCGCCACCCCGGTGCGCGCCAGATCGCGCAGGCCCAAAGGCCGCATCAGATCGGCAAAGGCGTCGATCTTTTCAGGCGTTCCTGTCATCTCGAAGACGAAACTTTCCAGCGTGCTATCCACCACATTGGCGCGGAAAATCTCGGCCAGGCGCAGCGCCTCGATCCGCAACTCGCCGCGACCCGTAACCTTGAACAGCGCAAGCTCGCGCTGCACCGAAGGGCCCTCGACCGTCAGATCATGCACCGCATGAACCGGCACCATCCGCGCCAGCTGCGCCTTGATCTGCTCGATCACCTGCGGCGTGCCCGAGGTGACAACGGTGATCCGGCTGAGATGCGCCGCATGGTCGGTTTCGGCCACGGTCAGGCTGTCGATATTATAGCCGCGCCCGGAAAACAGGCCAATCACCCGCGCCAGAACCCCGCTTTCGTTGGCCACGACCACGGCCAGCGTATGCGTCTCGATCACCGTCGCATTGGGATCTTTCAGATCATAAGCCGAATGGCTGGTAGCGCCTTTTTTGATGTTCAAAGCTGACATGTTCCGCCCACTTTCATATGTCTATACATTACAGGCCTAAACCAGAACCGCGCCGGCGGCTTTGATCACGCCTTGGGTATCGGCCTCGCCCAGCAGCATTTCGTTATGCGGCTTGCCTGACGGGATCATCGGGAAGCAGTTTTCATGCTTTTCGACGCGGCAATCGAAAATCACCGGGCCGTCATAGGCCAGCATTTCGCGGATGCAGTCATCCAACTTGGCAGGATCGGTGCAAAGGATGCCCTTGCAGCCAAAGGCCTCGGCCAGTTTGACGAAATCGGGCAGGCTTTCGCTCCAGGAATGGCTAAAGCGCGAGCCGTGCAGCAATTCTTGCCACTGGCGCACCATGCCAAGGCGTTCGTTGTTCAAGATGAACTGTTTGACCGGCGCGCGAAATTGCATCGCGGTGCCCATTTCTTGCATATTCATCAGCCACGAGGCCTCACCCGCGACGTTGATCACCAAGGCCTCGGGATGGGCCACCTGAACGCCGATACTGGCGGGCAGGCCGTATCCCATCGTGCCCAAACCGCCCGAGGTCATCCAGCGGTTCGGGTCTTCAAAGTTCAGATATTGCGCCGCCCACATCTGGTGCTGGCCCACTTCGGTGGTGATATAGCGATCCATGCCCTTGGTCAGCGCCTCAAGACGCTCCAATGCATATTGCGGTTTGATCGTGGTGGCCGATTGCTTGTAGGTAAGGCATTTCACGGCCTGCCATTCGGCAATCTGCTTCCACCATTTGGCCAGACCGTCCTTGTTCACCTTGCGCCCGCGCGCTTTCCAGATGCGCAAGGCATCCTCCAGCACATGGCCAACATCGCCCAGGATCGGCACATCCACCCGGATCACCTTGTTGATCGAAGAGGCGTCAATATCGACATGCACCTTCTTGGAATGCGGGCTGAAATCGGCAATCCGCCCGGTGATGCGGTCATCAAAGCGCGCGCCGATGTTGATCATCAGATCGCAGCCATGCATCGCCAGATTGGCCTCGTAAAGCCCGTGCATCCCCAGCATGCCGATCCAATGTTTGCCGCTGGCCGGATAGGCACCAAGGCCCATCAGGGTTGAGGTGATCGGAAAGCCGGTCGCCTCGACAAATTCGCGCAACAGCTGGCTTGCAGCCACGCCCGAATTGATCACGCCACCGCCGGTATAAAACACCGGGCGGGCGGCGGTTTCCATCAGCTCGACCATCTCGGTGATGGCGGCAATATCGCCTTTCACGCGCGGCTGATAATGCGAGGGGCGCAGCTTTTCCTTGGGCGTATAGGTGGCGGTGGCGAATTGCACATCCTTGGGAATGTCGATCAGCACCGGGCCGGGGCGGCCTGCGGTGGCGACATGAAAGGCGGTGTGGATGGTTTCCGACAGCTTGGCGGTGTCTTTCACCAGCCAGTTCATCTTGGTGCAGGGGCGGGTGATGCCCACGGTATCGGCCTCTTGAAAGCCATCGGTGCCGATCATGAAGGTGGGCACCTGACCCGAGATCACGATGATCGGGATCGAATCCATCAAGGCGTCGGTCAGCCCCGTCACCGCATTGGTGGCCCCCGGTCCAGAGGTCACCAGCGCCACGCCGGGCTTGCCGGTTGATCGCGCATAGCCCTCGGCCATATGCACAGCGCCCTGTTCATGGCGCACCAGAATATGGCGAATGTCATTTTGCTGGAAAATCGCGTCATAGATAGGAAGGACGGCACCACCGGGATAGCCAAAGACCACGTCCACACCCTGATCCTTCAGGGCCTGAACCACCATTTCCGCTCCGGTCATCTGACGTGTCATCGGTCTATCCTTGGCTAACGTTCGTTTCGCGATCATCTTCAACAAAAAGCCCCCGAAGGGTTTTCGGGGGCGCATGGGCAACCTGATGGTCAACCGTTACCGGCCCATGCGCGTCTTTCGGACTGCTACAATAAGAGACATGGTCCACCCCTTCAGGTCAGGGCGGACATTATGGCGGGTCTTTGGGGGCGTCAACAGCAAAACGACAACAAATATGTCGCAGGGGGCGGCATTTTTGAATAATTCTTACGAATGCTGCGCTGCTATCGCAATTTATGCAAATCGCGCCGCCGAAGTGGTGGTTTCGCCGCCTATATCAGCGCCATGAACGCCGCATAGGCCAGCAACAGCGCCACCCCGGCCTTGCGCGGCAAGCCGCCCCAGACCACGGCCATCGCGGTCAAGGCAATGGCCGAGCCCGCCACCCAAAACATATCAACATGGGCAAAGCGTGGATCGGCGGGAATGGGCGAGATCACCGCCGTGGTGCCCAGAATGCCAAAGAGGTTGAAGATATTCGAGCCCACGATATTGCCCACCGCGATCTCGGTCTGCTTGCGCAGCGCCGCAATCACCGAAGTCGCCAGTTCCGGCAGCGAAGTGCCCACCGCCACAATGGTAAGCCCGATCACCGCCTCGGATATCCCGAAAGAGCGTGCAATATCGGTGGCGCTATCCACCAGCAGGCGCGCGCCGATCACCATCACGATCAACCCGCCCACCGTCATCGCCCAGGCCATCGGCTGCGCGATCATCGGGGCGGGATCATCCGCCGCATCGGCCTTGCCGCTCAGAAACGCCGTGGCCAGAAATACGCCCAGACCCAGCAGCAAGATCACCCCGTTGCCGCGCCCGATCCAGCCATCCAAAAGCATGATCCAGACC
>CBDUEF010000178.1:0-5929 GCA_965366095.1 uncultured Cypionkella sp.
AATGGGTGGCCTATCACCGCATGATCGGCTTTGGCCGGATCGTGGTTTATACCAACGGTTGCGAGGATGGGTCGGATGATCTCTTGGATGCCTTGGCGGGTTTGGGCTGGGTCGAGCATCACCGCCATACCCCCGCGCCCGAGGTTGCGCCGCAGGATGCGGTGGCGGTTCTGGCGATGCAGAATCCGACTGTGCGGGGGGCAGAGTGGCTGCTCTGGATCGACGCGGATGAGTTTTTGAAGCCGGCGGCGGGGGATTTGGCGGGCTTGATCGCTTCGTTGGGCGATGCGGACGCGGTAGCGCTGAACTGGCGGAATTTTGGCGATTCTGGGCATGATGTGGCGCCGGGTGATCTGGTGACGGCAGCTTTTACGCGGGCGGCAGCGTTGCAGCATCGCCAATCACGGACGGTGAAAACCTTGCACCGGATGGATGATCGGGTGCAGAGCCTGTTCATTCATCGGCCCATTTGGTTGGCTGGGGCGGCGGTGAGGGTTTTGGCGGGATCGGGGCAAGTGCTTGATACGGCTTTCGTTCATGGGCTGAAAGAGAATGAGCGGCCCGAGGAAATGGTGAAACGCAAGCTGCAATCCTATGCTTTGGGGCAGATCAATCATTATGTGATCAAGGCGCTGGAGCGGGTGGCGTTCAAGCAAAAGCTGCGCGGCAATGGGCTGGCGGCGGGGGGGAAATCGGCGCGGTTCGGTTTTGGCTATCTGCGGCGGTTCAACCATAATGATGAGACCGATCTGAGCATCCAGCGGCATTTGCCGGGGCTGCGGGCGATGATTTCAACGGCGCTGGACGCCCCGGCGGTGGCGCGGGCCTATGCGGCCTGCGAGGCGCGGTTTGCGGCGATGCTGGGGGATTTGTCTGAGATTACCGACGATTTGACCAGTGACAGAACCGGCATGGCCCATGCCAAAGACGACGACTAGGGTTTGAACGGGGCCATTCCGGCGCGGGCGAGTTCATCGGCGCGCTCGTTTTCGGCGTGGCCTGCGTGCCCCTTGATCCAGCGCCACACCACCGAGTGCCTTGCCTGTGCTGCATCAAGGCGTTGCCAGAGATCGACGTTTTTCACCGGGTCTTTGCCTGCGGTGCGCCAGCCGTTGCGTTTCCAGCTATGGATCCATTCGGTGACGCCGTTTTTCACATAGGCGCTATCGGTCACAATGGTCAGCGCGGTGTCGCGGGTCAGGGCCTCAAGCGCCGAGATCGCGGCCAGCAATTCCATGCGGTTGTTGGTGGTATGGGCCTCGCCACCGTTCAGGGTGCGCTCTTTGACCACCTGCCCGCCTTCGCGCGCGATCATTAAGACGCCCCAGCCTCCGGGGCCGGGATTGCCCGAACAGGCTCCATCGGTATAGGCGAAAAGATCGGGCATCGGCGGGTCACATCCCTAAAGTTTGGCTACAGATAAAGCCCAAAGGCCAAAGATGCCATAACCCCCGAGGTCAAGATCAACCGCAGCCGCATCCACCACTCCGGGGCAAGCCCCAACCGCCAAAACACCCAATCCAACCCCAAAAGCCCCACAAACCCGGCCATCAGCGCCGCCAATGCCTGCGGTGTCGGCCCCATCGTGGTGAAAAAAGCCCAAAGCGCCGGGATCACGGACAGACCATATCCCATCACGGCCACCCGCCCGCGCGCCTTGGTGGCAAAGCCCCAAAGCACGCCCGACATGAATGACAAGATTACAATGCCGTAGCGCAGCATGATCAGGTCCTCCCAGCCTTGCACAAAGGCCGGGACCTCAAAAAATCCGGTCATGACGCAGCAAAGAAACGGCAAAAGCCCGGCCAAACCAAGCAGCAGGGCGGGGCGGGGGATTTGGGCGCGCATCCGCTCCCCTTGCCGCTATGCAGGCTCGCGCAGGATGCGCGGCACTTTGAACTCGATGTTTTCTTGCGCGGTTTCAACCACTTCGACCCGCGTGTCATAGCGGGCGCGAAAGGCGTCGATCACCTCATTGACCAGCACTTCGGGGGCGGAGGCCCCGGCGGTGACGCCCACGGCGCGGATGCCGTCGAGCGCGCGCCAGTCGATATCGGTGGCGCGCTGCACCAGTTGGGCATAGGCACAGCCTGCGGATTGGCCGACCTCGACCAAGCGGCGCGAGTTGGAGGAATTGGGCGCGCCGATCACCAAAAGCGCATCAATCTTGCCCGCGATGGCCTTGACCGCGGCCTGGCGGTTGGTGGTGGCATAGCAGATGTCTTCTTTATGTGGGCCGATGATGGCCGGAAACCGCGCCTGCAAAGCGGCCACAATTCCCGCCGTGTCATCCACCGACAGCGTGGTCTGGGTGATATAGGCCAGCTTGCCCGCATCGCGCACGGTCAGGGTCGCCACATCGGCAGCGGTTTCCACCAGCAACACCTCGCCCTCGGGCAATTGGCCCATGGTGCCGACGGTTTCGGGATGGCCCGCGTGGCCGATCATCACCATTTGCAGGCCCGCATCAAAATGGCGGGCGGCCTCGTTATGCACCTTGGTGACAAGGGGGCAGGTGGCATCGACGGCGATCATCTTGCGCGCATCTGCCGCCAAGGGCACCGATTTCGGCACGCCATGGGCCGAGAAAATCACCGGGCGATCCACCGGGCAATCTTCCAATTCCTCGACAAAGACCGCGCCCTTGGCGCGCAGGGCATCAACGACGAATTTGTTATGCACGATCTCGTGGCGGACATAGACAGGCGCGCCCCATTTCTCGATTGCCAGCTCGACAATCTTGATCGCGCGATCAACGCCCGCGCAAAAGCCGCGCGGGGCGGCAAGGTAAAGGGTTAGCGGCGGCATCATTGCTCTATCGTCCATAGGGGGCGCTCAGGTCCAGCCCCAAGCCACGGCTTCGGTCAAGCCAGCCAAAACGATATAGCGGGCGGTTTTGGAAATCGCCACCAAAAGCGCAAACTGCCACAGCCTTGTGCGCAAGGCCCCGGCCATCACGCACAAAAGATCGCCACCGGGGGCCCAGGCCAGCAACAGCACCCAGACGCCCCAGCGCTGAACCCATGCCTCGGCGCGGGCGCGTTGGGCGGGGGTGATCGCAAAACGGCCTTGCGACAACCCGACAATCCCGCGCCCAAGGGCGTAGTTCATAAAGGCCCCCAAAGTATTGCCAAGCGAGGCCACGGCAATCACCAGCCAGACCGGCCAACTGCCCGCCGCCAGCACGGCGACAAACAGGATTTCCGATTGGAAGGGCACCGGCGTGGCGGCGATAAAGGCCGCTAAAAACAGCCCCAACAGCCCGGCCCCGGCCAGAAAGCTCATGCTGGCTCCTGCAAACGGTTTTGGGAGACAGAAGGACCGTGCTCATAGAAAAAGGCCGGAGCGTTCCCTCGCCCCGACCTGATGTCACTTGGCGCAAAGATCACTTTGATCCGGCTTGCGACTCTTCCATCTCATAGGGGCGCGGCTCACGCGGCGGGCGACCGATGACGTCGCGCAGTTCGTCCAACTCGATGAAATTGTCGGCCTGACGACGCAATTCATCAGCAATCATTGGCGGTTGGCTGCGGATCGTTGACACCACCGACATCCGAACTCCCGAGCGTTGCAGGCTTTCGACCAAAGGCCGGAAATCACCGTCGCCGGAAAAGATCACCGCATGATCAATGCGCGGCGCAAGCTCCATCGCATTCACCGCCAGCTCGATATCCATATTGCCTTTGACTTTGCGGCGGCCTTGGCTGTCGGTATATTCCTTGGCCGGTTTGGTCACCATCGAAAATCCGTTGTAATGCAGCCAATCGACCAGCGGGCGAATCGGTGAATATTCATCGTTTTCCAGCAAGGCAGTGTAGTAAAAGGCGCGCAGCAATTTGCCGCGACGCATGAACTCTTGACGCAGGAGCTTGTAGTCGATGTCAAATCCCAGCGCCTTGGCGGCCGCATAAAGATTTGATCCATCAATGAACAGCGCAAGCCGTTCGTCCTTGTAAAACATTTTCCGTCCCCTCGAAATAAAATCAGTCCTCAATCGGCCTTTTGTGTCTGCGCCACATAATGTAGGCAAGCCGAACAAGAACGCGTCTGACTAGCGGGTCCCCAATTCCCGAGCAAGTCAGCTATATGGACAAGGTAACATTGGACCATTCAAGTGAAAAGCACGCGTTGGTTGCCTTTGGCGCAAATCTTCGCATCGGCCAGATCTCGCCAGAAATGACGATTATGTCGTCTTTGTCGGCACTTGTGGGAAATGGTGTCGAGATTGATGCGTTCAGCGGCCTTTATCGCACGCCCTGCTTTCCCGCCGGGGCCGGGCCGGATTATGTGAATGCCGCCGCCGCACTGACCTTGCGTAACTTCGAGACGCCAAAGGCGTTTCTGGCGCTGTTGCACAAGATCGAGGCGCAGTTCTCGCGCGAGCGTGGTCAGCGTTGGGCTGGGCGGACGCTGGATATTGATCTGTTGGCCTGGGGTGATTCGGTGCTGCCTGATGCGCAAACGCAGCAAGCCTGGCGCGAATTGCCACCAGATCAGCAAATCCGCGCCACACCGGATCAATTGATCCTGCCGCATCCTCGGTTGCAGGATCGCGGCTTTGTGCTGGTGCCGCTGGCGAAAGTGGCCCCTGATTGGCGCCATCCCTTGCTGAACAAGACCGTAGCCCAGCTTTTGGCCGATCTGCCGCCCGAGGCAATTGCCGAAGTGGTGCCGGTTTAGGGCGTTTTGCCGTCTGCTGCGCGCAAATGCAAAACATTTGGCCCGCGCATCCATTTGATTATGCGCTTGTCAAGCCTGACGATCACGCCTAAAGAACACTTTCCATCCCCCCTCCCTGATTGGAGTCGCTCATGGCCCGCGTGACGGTTGAAGATTGCGTTGATAAAGTCCCGAACCGGTTCGAACTGGTGATGCTTGCCGCCCATCGCGCGCGTGAGATACAATCGGGTGCCGCTCCGACGGTTGATCGCGACAATGACAAGAACGCCGTTGTTGCCCTGCGCGAAATCGCCGATGAAACGCAAAGCGCATCGGCGTTGCGCGAACGGATGATCGAAAGCCATCAGACCCAGATCGAGGTCGATGAACCCGAAGACGATCAGATGGCCCTGCTGATGTCGGGTGAGGTTGATCGCCCGATGCAAGATGATATGTCGGAAGAAAAGCTGTTGCGCGCGCTGATGGAAGCGCAAGGCGATATGTAACTCACCAAGGGCGAAAAGGACTGGGCGTGAATGATTGACGTCGAAGACCTGATCGCCCTTGTTCGCAACTATAATCCCCGTTGCAACGCTGATCTGATCACCAAGGCCTATGCTTATGGGGCCAAGATGCACGAAGGCCAGACCCGAAAATCGGGGGAGCCTTATTTTACCCATCCCGTTGCCGTTGCAGCCATTTTAACCGAGCAATTGCTGGATGATGCCACCATCATCACGGCACTTTTGCACGACACGATCGAAGACACCAAATCAACCTATTCCGAAGTGGCCGAGTTGTTTGGCCCCGATATTGCTGAATTGGTCGATGGCGTCACCAAGCTGACCAATTTGCAATTGTCCAACACCGGCAGCCAGCAGGCCGAGAATTTCCGCAAGCTGTTCATGGCGATGTCCAAGGATTTGCGGGTGATTCTGGTCAAGCTGGCCGACCGCTTGCACAATATGCGCACCATCAAGTCGATGTCGCCCGACAAGCAGGCCCGCAAGGCGCGTGAAACCATGGAAATCTTTGCGCCTTTGGCTGGGCGCATGGGGATGCAATGGATGCGCGAAGAGCTGGAGGATCTGGCCTTTCGGGTGCTGAACCCCGAGGCGCGCAACTCGATCATCCGCCGGTTTCTGACGCTTCAGCGCGAGGCGGGGGATGTGGTCCACAAGATCACCGCCGATATCCTGACAGAGTTGGACAAGGCGCAGATCGAGGCTTCGGTTTACGGGCGGGCGAAAAAGCCGTTCTCGATCTGGCG
>CBDUEF010000179.1:0-5877 GCA_965366095.1 uncultured Cypionkella sp.
CGGCGGGCGGAGTTCAGGAAGGTTGGGCCAAGCACGAAAACATTGTTTCCGGCGATATCGGTGTTGTTTGAAAAGGACAGCACGTTGATGCCCTGACCCGCGACGGCAACCCCGGCGGCATTGGCCTCTTGGGCGAAAACCGGCCCCAGAATGATCTGCGCGCCCTCGGCCACGGCCTTTTGCGCCATCGCCTGCGCCTGTGCGGGCTGGCCAGCGGTGTTATAGACCCGCAGGTCGATTTTCGTGTTGCCAAGATCGGCAATCGCCAGACGGGCGGCGTTTTGCAACGAGCGTGCCAGCAATTCATCCGAGGCCTGCCCCGAGCCCCCCGGAACCAGAAGCGCCACTTTCACCGACCCGCCACCACCACCACCGGCAACCGGATTTGAAGGAACGCAAGCCGCCATTACGAGCATCGCGGTTACGGAAACAAACAGAGCCAGCGACTTGCGGGCCCGGTGCAAAACGGACAACATGCGATCTTCCTCACTCTCAGGGGCAGCAGATGGCTGCAAACCTAAGCGGTCACGGATCAAAAGTAAACTTGCCAAGGAGGCAAAGCCATGACCGCGCAGCGATTTCAGCCAGATCCGCGCCCACTGCCCGCAGGGTTGCATTTCATCGCAACCCCGATCGGGGCGGCGCGCGATATCACCCTGCGGGCACTGGATATTCTGGCAACGGCGGATGTGCTGGCGGCGGAGGATACCCGCACCCTGCGGCATCTGATGGAGATCCACGGGGTGGCCTTGGGCGAGCGGCAGGTTCTTGCCTATCATGATCATAACGGCGAGGCGATGCGGCCAAGGCTGATTAAAGCGCTGAAAGACGGCAAATCGGTGGCCTATGCCTCCGAGGCCGGAACGCCGCTGGTCGCCGATCCGGGGTTTCAATTGGCGCGGGCCGCGATTGCCGAAGGGCTGACGGTGCTGTCAGCGCCGGGGCCTTCGGCACTGCTCTGTGCTTTGACGGTGTCGGGGCTACCGTCGGATCGGTTCCTGTTTGCGGGATTTGCGCCTCCCACCAAAGCGGCGCGGCAGAAATTCTTGCAAGAATTGGCCGGGGTGCAGGCGACACTGGTGCTGTACGAGTCGCCAAAGCGGATTAACCAAATGTTGGGAGATATGGTGCAATGCTTGGGAGGTGAGAGATACGGTGCAGTGTGCCGGGAATTGACCAAGCGATTCGAAGAGGTGTCGCGGGGGACGTTGGCTGAGTTGGCCGAACAGTTCGCAGGGCGCGATGTGAAGGGCGAAATTGTGGTTCTGGTGGACCGGGCTGCTGAACGGGTGGCCGACGGTGTGCAGGTTGGAGCGGCTTTGGAGAAGGCGATGCAAAGCATGTCGATCAAGGATGCAGCAGCGGCGGTGGCCGAGGCTTACGGCCTGCCCCGGCGAGAGGTGTATCAGATGGCCTTGGGGATGCGCGAATGAGCGGGGCGCGGTCTTATCATGCGGGGATTGCGGCCGAGGAGTCGGTGGCGCGGTTTTATGATCGCTCGGGGCGGGCGGTTTGTGCACGGCGCTGGCGCGGGACATCGGGGGAAATTGATTTGATCGCCCGGCAGGGGGCCGAGGTGATCTTTATCGAGGTCAAGCAAAGTGCCACCCATGCCGAGGCGGCCGAACATCTGACGCGGCGGCAGATGGACCGGATTTATGGCGCGGCGTCGGAATTTCTGGCAGGAGAGCCGGGTGGGCAATTGACCGATGTGCGCTTTGATGTGGCCTTGGTCGATGGGGCGGGCCGGATTGAGATTTTGGAGAATGCCTTTGCGGCCTGAGAGATTGCAACCTTTGCCGGGTTCAGTCATCTAGAGACATTCAACGACAGGAGCCGCTTATGCCTTTGAAGGTTGCCTTGCAGATGGATCCGATCGGGTCTGTAAATATCAACGCTGACAGCACTTTCCGCATTGCGCTTGAAGCGCAGGCGCGGGGGCATTCTTTGTTTTTCTACACGCCGGATAAGCTGGCCTTTGTGGAGGGCCGGGTTGTGGCGCGCGGGTTTCCGATCGAGGTGCGGCGCGAGCAGGGCAATCATGTGACTTATGGGCCCGAGGTCGAGGTTGATCTGGCCGATTTCGATGTGGTCTGGTTGCGGCAGGATCCGCCGTTTGACATGGGCTATATTACCTCCACGCATTTGCTAGATATGATCCATCCGAAAACTTTGGTGGTGAATGATCCGTTCTGGGTGAGGAATTATCCGGAAAAGCTGTTGGTTCTGCGCTTTCCTGATCTGACGCCGCCGACCGCCATCGCGCGCGATCTGGCGACGATCCGGGCGTTCAAGGCGCGGCATGGCGATATCATTCTTAAGCCGCTTTACGGCAATGGGGGTGCGGGGGTGTTCCGGTTGGACCCGAATGACCGCAATCTGGCCTCGCTGCATGAGCTGTTCACTGGGATGAGCCGCGAGCCGATGATCGTGCAGAAGTTTTTGCCCGATGTGTCCAAGGGCGACAAGCGGGTGATTCTGGTGGATGGTGAGCCGGTGGGCGCGATCAACCGGGTGCCGCAGGCGGGCGAGACGCGTTCGAATATGCATGCGGGGGGGCGGCCGGAAAAGGTGGGTTTGACCGCGCGCGATCTGGAGATTTGCGCGACCATTGGGCCTTTGCTGCGCGAGAAGGGGCAGATTTTTGTCGGCATTGACGTGATCGGCGATTATCTGACCGAGATCAACGTGACCTCGCCCACCGGGATTCAGGAATTGGAGCGATTCGACGGCACCAATACTGCCGAGCGGATTTGGCAGGTGATCGAGGCGCGGCGCGGGGTTTAGGATTTGCTGCCCACCGCCAGACGGTAACCTACCGCTTCGGCGATATGCGGCAAGCGGACGAGGGGGGAGGCGTCGAGATCGGCGATGGTGCGGGCCACCCTCAGCACCCGGTGATAGCCGCGCGCCGAGAGGCCGAATCGTTCGGCGACCTTGATCAACAGGGCGCGGCCTTCGGGGTCGGGGGCGGCGAGGTCTTCGAGCATCGCGCCCTCCATATCGGCATTCACGCGCAGCCCGTCATGGGCGGCAAAGCGTTTTTGCTGCAGGTTTCGCGCGGCGGTGACGCGGGCGGCGATGGTGGCCGAGGTGTCGCCGTTGGCGGGCAGATCGAGATCGGTATAGGCGACGGGGGGCACTTCGACGCGCAGATCGAAGCGGTCCATCAGCGGGCCCGAGATGCGGCCAAGGTAATCCTCACCACAAAGCGGCACCTTGGCGCAGGCGCGGGCCGGGTCTGACATGTAGCCGCATTTACAAGGGTTTGCGGCGGCGATCAGCAGGAATTTGCACGGGTAGCGGATATGGGCATTGGCGCGGGCGACGACGATTTCGCCGGTTTCAATCGGTTGGCGCAGGGTTTCCAGCACCGCGCGGGGGAATTCGGGAAACTCATCCATGAAGAGAACGCCGTTATGGGCCAGTGAAATTTCGCCCGGTTTGGCGCCTTTGCCACCGCCGACGATGGCGGCCATGGACGCTGTGTGATGGGGTTCACGGAAAGGGCGGGCGCGGGAGATGCCGCCTTCGGAGAGCAGGCCCGCGAGGGAATGAATCATTGAGGTTTCAAGGGCTTCTACGGCGGAAAGCGGCGGCAGGATTCCCGGCAGGCGGGCCGCCAGCATGGATTTTCCTGATCCGGGTGAGCCGACAAAGAGCGCGTGATGCCGTCCGGCGGCAGCGATTTCAAGTGCGCGCTTGGCGCGTTCCTGGCCTTTGACATCGCGCATGTCGCGGCCCAGTGGCCCGGCGGTGACCTCGCCCGCCTCGGCCGGTATGATCGCGGCTTGCCCGGTGAAATGGCGCACCA
Source organism: uncultured Cypionkella sp. (assembly GCA_965366095.1). GTDB lineage: Bacteria > Pseudomonadota > Alphaproteobacteria > Rhodobacterales > Rhodobacteraceae > CBDUEF01. The sequence goes on from CBDUEF010000179.1 coordinate 3,815, forward strand.
CCTGGTTGAGCGAATCTGCGGCCAGAACCTCGGTGGCACCGACCCAGGCGGCCTCGGCCCCGCAGGCTTTGGGGCAAAGCAGGGTGCGGTTGCCCTCGGCGGCGGCCATGGCGGCGGGCAGCGCGCCGATGACCGGGATCAGGCGGCCATCGAGCGATAACTCGCCCAGGGCCACGATGTTTTCGACCTCATCTTTCGGGATGATCTCAAGCGCGGCCAGCAGCGCGAGCGCGATGGGCAGGTCGAAATGCGAGCCCTCTTTCGGCAGATCGGCGGGGGAGAGGTTGATGGTGATGCGTTTTGAGGGCAGCGCGATCGACATCGCGGCGAGGGCGGCGCGCACCCTTTCGCGGGCCTCGGACACCGCTTTGTCGGGCAGACCGACCAGCGCGAAGGAGGGCATTCCGGGGGCGACGGCGCATTGCACCTCGACCAAGCGGGCCTCGACCCCTTCAAAGGCGACCGTGAAGGCCCTTGCAACCATTGTCCTGCGCTCCGTTTACTTTGGTTAACGGATAGCAGGCCAAAGGTTTACGATTGGTAAATCGCGATGAATTTCGGCCAAGCTTCTGGATCAGCGGCGGTTTTGTCGCGGCAAAATGCGTTGCAAAAGCCAAAGCGGCGGCCTGCGATATCGAGCACATGGGTGACGGGCTTGCCGGAATAGGGGCAGGTGGTGTTTTCGGCATCGGTGCCGGGCACCGCTTTGGCGGCAAGGGGTGTGGGGCCGGGCCAAGGGCGGCGGGGGTAATCGCGGTAGTAAAAGGGTTGATCGGGCAGATCGACCATGCCCATGGCGCGCCATTGGCGGAAGGGTTTGTGGTTCAGGTGGGCCTGAACGTAGGCCTGTGCGGCGGGGGAGACGGGCAGGTTGTAGGTGGCGATTCTTGCTGCCACCGGGGCAAAGAAGGCATCGGCGGCACAATAGGCGCCGCAAAGCCATTGCGTTGATTTGGTTTCTTTTTTCGCCCAAGCCCAGAGAAGTTCCAAGCGGGCGAGGTCGGCCAGAACCGCCTCGGTCGGAGCGCAATCGGTGTAGCTGGCGCGCAGGTTCATCGGGCAATGGCTGCGCAGGGCGGTAAAGCCTGCGTGCATTTCCGCGGCCAAGACGCGGGCGACCGAACGGGCGCGCGCATCGGTTGGCCAGTGGCCTGCATCAGGGTGGCGGGTGGCCAGTTCTTCGGCGATGGCGATGGTTTCGGGGACAATGAAACCCTCGGGCGTGCGCAGGGTGGGGGCGGTTTTGGCGGGGGGATAGTCGCGCAGCATGTTGGGGAGTTCGTCGGAATAAAGCCGGGCGAGATGGGTTTTCACCGGGATATTGAAGGCGTCAAACAAGAGCCAGCCGCGCAGAGACCAGCTTGAATAGGCGCGGTCGCCGATGACGAGTTCGTAGGTCATGGTTAATTTGCTCCGTTGCTTTGGGGCAGGTTAGGGGAGGTTTTGCCGCGCGCAAAGTGATGATTTGTGGGGGTGGTGATCACGGAATGTGATTGATCAGATCGGCGGTATCGCCCGTGATGCGGGTGAGGGACAGGTTGTCGATGCGGTGGCCGAAGGCCTGATAGGGGGTCAGGCGCAGGGCAATTTGCAGGGCGGCGATGATGGCGCCGAAATGGGCGACGATGATGATATCGGGCGCGGTGCCGTTGAGGCGGGCGAGGGCGGCAGCGACGCGGGCGGTGAGGTCGTGCCAGCTTTCGCCGCCCGGGGGGCGCACGTCGCCGGGGGTCTCGTAAAAGGCGCGGATGTGGTCGGGGGAGGCGGCCTCGATCTCGGCAAAGCTGCGCATTTCCCAAGCGCCGAAGTGCATTTCGCGTAAGGCTGGGTCATGCGGCAGGCGGGGGCGAGGGGCGAGCGTGTCGGCGGTGGTAATGGCGCGGGTGAGGTCTGACGAGATCACCGGGGCGTTGGGGAGGAAGGCGTTGAGGCGGGCCAGCGCGGCGGTGTCGGACAGATCGGCGGGGAGGGCGGTCCCGCCCCCCCTTGGTTTTGGGTTGGGGGGGGCGGGGCGGGGCCAGCCGAAAAGGGGCATTTTTGGGATTTTTTTGCGGCCTTTTGGG
>CBDUEF010000180.1:0-5836 GCA_965366095.1 uncultured Cypionkella sp.
AAACCGTGGCTTCCAGCATGATCGATTCCGCCTATAACATCGCGATGAAGCCGATTCAGAACGCGCTTGGCGGCCTGATCGGATCAGGCGTCAACGGGTTGCTGTCCGGCCTGATGCCGTTCGAGAAGGGCGGCAGTTTCAGCCAAGGCCGCGTCATGCCCTTTGCCAAAGGCGGGGTCGTCGCCCAACCCACCGGCTTTGCCATGCGCGGCGGCAGCGGGTTGATGGGCGAGGCTGGCCCCGAGGCAATCATGCCGCTGGCCCGTGGCCCCGATGGCCGCTTGGGCGTGCAAACCACCGGCGGGCGCGCCGTCACCGTGGTGATGAACATCCAAACCCCCGACGTGCAGGGCTTTCAACGCAGCCAAAGCCAGCTTGCCGCACAGGCCCAGCGCATGCTGTTGCGCGGCCAAAGAAACAGGTGAACGACATGGCATTTCACGACATCCGCTTTCCGGCAAACCTGTCTTTCGGCTCGCTCGGCGGGCCGGAACGCCAGACCGAGATCGTCACGCTGGCCAATGGCTTTGAGGAACGCAACACCCCATGGGAGCATTCCCGCCGCCGCTATGACGCGGGGCTGGGGCTGCGGTCCTTGGACGATGTGGCGGCAATGATTGACTTTTTCGAGGCCCGCCGTGGCCCCTTGCACGGCTTTCGCTGGAAGGATTGGTCCGATTACCGCTCGGCCAAACCCTCACAGGCGATCACCCCGCTGGATCAGCGCTTTGGCATTGGCGACGGGGTGACGCTGACCTTTCAGCTGACGAAACTCTACCTCTCCGGCATGGCCGAATACACCCGCCCGATCCTGAAACCGGTGGCCGGCACCGTGATCGTGGCGCTGGCCAATGATCCCAAGGTCGAAGGCCAAGAGTTCGAGGTCGATCCCACCACCGGCATCGTCACTTTCGCCGTCGCGCCGGACATTGGCACCATCCTGTCGGCGGGGTTCGAGTTTGACGTGCCGGTGCGCTTTGACACCGACCGGATTCAAACCTCGGTCGCGTCGTTTCAGGCGGGCGAAGTGCCGAATGTGCCAATTATCGAGGTAAGGGTGTAACATGCCGCGCAACGAATTGCTCGATCATCTGGCCCAAGGCATCACCACGCTTTGCCGAGCCTGGCTTGTCACCCGCCGCGATGCGGTGAGGTTCGGCTTCACCGATCATGACCGCGATTTGTCGTTCGAGGGCCAGACTTTCCGTGCCAGCACCGGCATGACCGCCCGCGCCTTGCAGCAAACCACCGGCCTCTCGGTCGACAATACCGAAGCCATCGGCGCGCTCTCCGCCGCGGCCCTGCGCGACGAGGATATCGCCGCAGGCCGCTTTGACGGGGCCGAGGTGCGCTCCTGGCTGGTGAATTGGGCCGATCCAACACAGCGGATCGAGCAGTTTCGCGGCAGTTTCGGCGAGGTGACACGCGGGGCCGGGGCCTTCCGGGTTGAGTTGCGCGGGCTTTCCGATGTGCTGAACCAAACCCAGGGCCGCGCCTTTCAACGCGGCTGTTCGGCGGTGCTGGGCGATAGCGCTTGCGGCTTTGATCTGGCGCAGCCGGGCTATACTGTCACCGGCCAGATCGCCGAATTTGACCCTCTGGGCCGGATTTTAATCACCACCGATGCCCCACAAGCCGCGGGCTGGTTTACCTCTGGTCGGCTGAAGATGGCGGATGGTCGCGCAGAGGGGCTGGCCGGCATGGTGAAAACCGACGATCCTTCCCCCTCCGGGCGCTTGCTTGCGCTTTGGCATGATTTCGCGGTGCCGCCCGCAATTGGCGATCAGGTCACCCTGATCGCCGGTTGCGATAAATTCGCCGACGCATGCCGGGTAAAATTCAGCAATTTCATGAATTTTCGCGGCTTTCCTCATATTCCAGGTGAAGATTGGCTGACATCTTATCCGACCGCCACCCAAGCCAATACTGGCGGCGGGTGGCTTGGATGAGCAATAGTGCAGAAATCATTGAAAAGGCGCGGCTTTGGCTGAGAACACCCTATCTGCATCAGGCAAGCCGTCGGGGTGCTGGCTGCGATTGTCTTGGCCTGTTGCGTGGGATCTGGCGAGATCATCTGGGGGCCGAGCCTGAATCCATCCCCGCCTATACCGAGGATTGGTCCGAAGCCGCAGGCCGCGAGGATCTGCTGACCGCCGCCCAACGCTGGCTGATCCCGGCCGATGATCTCCCCCTCAGCCCCGGCGATGTGCTGCTGTTTCGGATGCGAACGGGCGCTGTCGCCAAACATCTGGGGATCCTCACCGAGATCACCCCAACCCCGCGTTTCATCCATGCCTATACCGGGCATGGCGTGATCGAGACCGCCCTGTCAGATCCCTGGCGGCGCAAGATTGCCGCCCGTTTCCGCTTTCCCGATCCGAAACCATAAAGGAGCCTGATCCATGGCCACCATACTTCTATCCGCCGCCGGGGCAGCACTTGGGTCGGGCTTTGGCGGCACGCTGGTCGGGCTTTCCGGCGCGGTCATCGGCCGTGCCGTCGGCGCCACCTTGGGCCGGGTCATCGATCAGCGCATCATGGGATCGGGCTCCGAGGCGGTGGATGTCGGCCGGCTGGACCGTTTGCGCCTGATGGGGGCCAGTGAGGGCGCCGCCGTGCCCCGCCTCTGGGGCCGTTTGCGGGTCTCGGGTCAAGTGATCTGGTCAACGCGGTTTCAGGAAAACGTCACTCGCTCAGGCGGCTCCAAAGGCGCGCCGCGCCCAAAATCCAACGAATTTTCCTATTCGATCAGCCTCGCCATTGCCCTGTGCGAAGGCGAGATCACCAGTCTGGGCCGCATCTGGGCCGATGGCAATGAGATCAACCCCGAATCCCTTGGCCTGCGCCTGTATAAGGGCGATCAGACCCAGCTTCCCGATCCCAAGATCGAGGCGGTCGAGGGCGCGGGCTTAGCCCCGGCCTATCGCGGCATTGCCTATCTGGTGATCGAGGATCTCGACCTTGCGCCTTATGGCAGCCGGGTGCCGCAGTTTTCATTTGAGGTGATCCGCCGCGCCCAAAGCCCTGATTTTCCTGATCTTTCGCAAACCATTCCCGGCGTTTGCCTGATCCCCGGCACCGGCGAATATGCGCTGGCCACAACGCCCGTGCATTACGCTTTGGGGCGCGGGGTGAACCGCTCGGCCAATGTCAATTCCGGCACCGATCAGACCGATTTCACCGCCTCGCTGACCCAACTGACCGAGGAACTTCCCAACGCCAACGCGGTCTCGCTTGTGGTGTCGTGGTTTGGCGACGATCTGCGCTGTGGTCAGTGCAGCCTGCGCCCCAAGGTCGAGCAAAAGCTGAATGACGGCGAGGGGATGCCGTGGAAGGTCTCGGGTCTCACCCGGGCCGCAGCCCAGGTGGTGCCAGTGCTGGAAGGCCGCTCAATCTATGGCGGCACCCCCGCCGACAAAGCGGTGATCGAGGCGCTGACCGCCCTGCGCGCCAAGGGCAAAGCCATCACCCTTTACCCCTTCATCCTGATGGAGCAACTGAGCGGCAACGCCCGCCCCGATCCATGGTCGGATGGCGAGCAGCCGGTTCTGCCCTGGCGCGGGCGCATCACGCTGTCTCGCGCACCAGGGCAGGCAGGCAGCACCGACCGCAGCGCCGCAGCAACCGCTGAGGTGGCCGCGTTTTTCGGCACCGCCCAGCCCGCGCAATTCACCATCTCAAACGGCGCGGTCAGCTATTCCGGCCCCGCCGATTGGGGCTATCGCCGCTTCATCCTACATTACGCCAAACTCTGCGTGCTGGCGGGGGGAGTCGATACCTTTTGCATCGGCTCGGAACTGCGCGGCCTGACCCAAATCCGCGGCGCTGCTGACAGCTTTCCCACTGTCGCCGCCCTGCGCCAATTGGCGACGGATGTGCGCAGCATCCTCGGCCCGCAAACCAAGATCACCTATGCCGCCGACTGGTCGGAATATTTCGGCTATCACACCGGCGACAATGTCTATTTCCATCTTGATCCGCTCTGGGCCGATCCCGCTATCGATCTGATTGGCATCGATAATTACATGCCGCTTTCCGATTGGCGCGACGGCGAAACCCAGGCCGATGCCGCTTGGGGCACCATCCACAACGCCGCCTATCTGCGCGCCAATATCGCCGGCGGCGAGGGGTTTGATTGGTATTATGACGGCCCCGAGGGCGAAGCCGCCCAGCGCCGCCTGCCGATCGAGGACGGCGCTTATGCCGAGCCTTGGGTTTACCGCTACAAAGACCTGAAAGGCTGGTGGCAGAACCAGCATTACAACCGTATCGGCGGCATCCGCCAACCCACTGCCACCCCCTGGCAGCCGATGACCAAGCCGATCCGCTTCATCGAATACGGCTGCGCTGCGATTGACAAGGCCACCAACCAGCCCAACCGCTTCCTTGATCTGAAATCCTCGGAATCGGGCCTGCCGCGCGGCTCGAACGGCCAGCGCGATGATCTGATCCAACTGGTCTATCATCAGGCGATGTCGCAACATTGGGCCGATCCGGCGAACAACCCCACCTCGCCGCATTACGCAGGCCAAATGCTCGATTTCGCCAACAGCCTGGCCTGGGCCTGGGACACGCGCCCCTTTCCGGCCTTTCCGGCCAATGAGCAAATCTGGTCCGACGGCGCGAATTATGACGCGGGCCATTGGCTGAACGGGCGTTCATCCAATCAGCAACTGGCCGCCGTCATCGGTGAAATCACCACCGCCGCGGGCCTTGATGCCACGGCCTTCGCCTCGCCCTTGGGTGTGCTGCGCGGCTATGCCACTGGCGATATCGGCACCGCGCGCGCCGCATTGCAACCGCTCCTCTTGGCCCATGCGGTCGAGGCGGTGGAGCGTGAGGGTGCCCTGCGCTTCAAACCCCGCTCGGGCCGCAATGCCGCCTTGCTTGATCCGGCCAAACTCGCCCGCTCGCCCGATATCGAGGGCGCGCTGGAACTGGGGCGGCTGGCCGAACTGGAAACCCCGGCCCGCGTGCGCCTTGGCTATATCGAGGCCGAAGCCAGCTTTGCCACCCGCCTGACCGAGGCGAGCTTCCCCGATCCCACCTCTGACGCGCTGTCGCAAAGCGAACTGCCGCTGGTGCTGACCGAAGCCGAGGCCAAGGGCGCCGCCGAGCGTTGGCTGGCCGAGGCCCGCGTCGCCCGCGACACCGCCCGCTTTGCCCTGCCGCCCTCGCGCCTTGATCTGGGGGCGGGGGATGTGGTGCAACTCAACGCCGCCCGTTACCGGATTGACCGGATCGAGCAGGGCGCGATGCAACTGATCGAGGCCGTCCGCATCGACCCCGCCCCCTACGAGCCGCGCCTGCAACCGCATGGCAAGCGCAACTGGACGCCCTTTGTCGCCCCAACCCCCGTTGATGCGCTGTTTCTCGATCTGCCGCTGATGTCCGGCACCGAAGTGCCCCAAGCCCCGCATGTCGCTGCGCTTTCTTCACCTTGGCCGGGAACCGTGGCGGTCTGGTCCTCGGTGGCCGATGATGGCTATACGCTCAACAGCAGCCTTGATGCCCCGGCGATGATCGGCACCACGGAAAGCGAACTTATCGCCGCGCCGCCCGGCCTTTGGGATCGCGGCCCGGCGCTGCGGGTGCGGTTCGAGACCGGCGCACTGGCCTCGATGGCCGAAATCGCGGTGCTGTCGGGGGCCAATGCGGCGGCGATTGGCGATGGCGGCTCTGATCAATGGGAGCTCTTTCAATTCGCCAGCGCCACGCTGGTCGCCCCCAAAACCTACGATCTGTCGCTGCGCCTGCGCGGCCAATCGGGCAGCGACGGCTTGATGCCCGCCGCTTGGCCCATTGGCAGCACCGTGGTGATCATAAACGCGGCCCT
>CBDUEF010000181.1:0-5822 GCA_965366095.1 uncultured Cypionkella sp.
TTGCAGATCAAAGCTTCGCGATAGGCGATTGCGTGATCCGCACTAACCTCGTTCGGTGGAATTGACCGGAAACCTAGAAAATAAACAAACCGACAGAGCCCTCGCTCGATCGAATTGTTTTTGGATGCCAGCACATAGCCCCAAAGTTTCTTCCATTCAGGCGGCAGGTCGCTGACCCGACTAAATCGTCGTTCGACAATACCGAAAAAGGCCATTGCAGAACGAGCATCGCTGACAGCATTTTGCCAAGACTTGGAACTGAGTCCCAAGCTTATTGCCGCAATTTTTGCAAGCCTAGGCTGGAGCCATCGACCGTAGCAGGGAACGTCTCCGGGCGGTAGGCCAAGGGTGTCAACGGCGGAGTAAAAGTCGGCCACGTGGCGGCGCAAAATTAGACCAGTTGGAACGCGCGCATGGGAGCCCCTGGAGGGCGTGGCCCGAAGGGGGCTCCCATGCGCGGGCGGCTTTCGTCTTCAGGGGCTGTCAGGCCTGGGGGCTGGCCATGTGGGCGCGGCTTTGAGCCAGGCGGTAGCTGTCGCCGTTCATCTCGAGGATGCTGACGTGATGCGTCATGCGGTCCAGCAAGGCGCCGGTCAGGCGCTCCGATCCGAAGGTTTCGGTCCATTCGTCGAAGGGCAAGTTGCTGGTGATCAGGGTCGATCCGCGCTCGTAGCGTTGGGAGATCAGCTCGAACAGAAGCTCTGCCCCGGTCTTGGAGAGCGGCACGAAGCCCAGTTCGTCGATGATCAGCAGCTTGTAGGAGGCCATCTGCTTCTGGAAGCGTAATAGCCTGCGTTCGTCGCGCGCCTCGATCATCTCGCTGACCAGGGCCGCCGCCGTTGTGAAGCCGACGGACATGCCCTTCTGGCAAGCCGCCATGCCGAGGCCTATGGCCGCATGCGTCTTGCCCGTGCCGCTTGGGCCCAAGGCGATAACATTCTCCCGGCGCTCAATCCATTCGCAGCGCGCCAGCTCAAGGACCAGCATCTTGTTGAGCTTGGGGATGGCGGCGAAGTCGAAGCTGTCGAGGCTTTTCTTCGCCGGGAAGCGGGCGGCCTTGATGCGCCGCTCCACCATCCGCCGTTCGCGGTCGATCAGTTCCATCTCGATCAGCCGCGCCAGGTAGCGCACATGGTCAACGCCCTCCACGGCGCAAAGCCTGGCGAGCTTGTGATGCTCACGCAGGACCGTCGGAAGCTTCAGCGCCTTCAGGTGGGCGCCCAGCAGGATCTCGGGAAGGTCGTCGCTCATGCCGCCTTCTCCCCGCCGCAGAGCAGGCCCATGTAGGCCGCCACGCGCGTCGTCTCGACGGTGGCCTGCGGCAAGTACGGGTAGATATCGAGGTCAAGCCGCGGCGGGCGGCGCTCCACCCGGCACAAGATCAGGTGCTTGACCGCGTCGAAGCTGATCGCTCCCAGATTAAGCGCCTGCTTCACGGCGGCGGTCAGGTCGGCCAGGTCGAAGGTCTCCAGAAGCCGCAGCACCTGCACGTATTCGCGCCGGCCATGTTTGTTCATGCGGGCTTCCATCAGCCGGCGCAAGGTGGCGTATGCCTCGGGCAAGTCCCAGCCCTGCAAGGGAGCGGCCTGGTCCAGGGCGTTGATCTTCTGTTCGATCAAGGGCAGGTAATGCAACGGATCGAAGGTCACGTCCTCGCGCTCGTAACTGCGGGGATGACGCGCAATGGTCTCGCCGCGGCAGCCAATCACCACCTCGCCGACGTAGCCGCGGATCCAAACCTCCTGATGGCCAAAGCTGACCGGGACGGAATAGTCGTTGGTCTTGTAGCGCACCAGGGACTGCGACGTGACCTGCCCGCTGGCCTGATCGCAGGCGTCGAACGGTGTCGCCGGAAGCGGACGCATGGCCGCCAGATCGCGTTGCAGGCGTTCGCCGATCGTCTCGCGCTCGCCGCGAAGCTTGTCGTTCTGGCGCAGGCGACACTGCTCCTCCAGCCAGGCGTTGAAGGCGTCCCACGTCGCAAACCGTGGGATCGGAACCATGAAGTTGCGCCGGCTATAGCCGACCAGGCCCTCGACAGCGCCCTTGTCATTGCCCTTGCCCGGACGGCCGTAGCGGTCACGGATCACATAATGCGACAGGAACGAACTGAACAACGTCGCCCGCTTGCGCGTCCCGTCGGGCAGGATCCTGGCCACAAGGCAACGATCGTTGTCGTAGAGTATGGACTGCGGCAGCGCGCCGAAGAAAGCGAAGGCGTGGACATGGCCGTCCATCCACGCCTCGGCAACGGCCGCCGGATAGGCCCGGACATAGCAGGCGTCGCTATGCGGCAGGTCGAACACAAAGAAATGTGCTTTTTGTTCGACACCGCCGATCACCACCACGGCTTCACCAAAGTCTGCCTGCGCCTGGCCTGGCGGATGCGCCAATGGCACAAACATCTCCTGGTGACGCCGCTCGTGGTCGCGAAGGTAATCCTTGACGATCGTATAACCGCCGGTGAAGCCGTACTCCTTCCTCAAGCGGTCGAATATACGCTTGGCCGTGTGACGCTGCTTGCGCGGCGCCGAACGATCGGCTTCCAGGATGCCATCGATGACGCCGATGAACGTGTCCAGCTTCGGACGTCTTATCGCTGACTGGCGACGGTAGCCAGGCGGCGCCGAAAACGACATCATCTTGCGAACGCTGTCACGCGAAAGGTTGAAATGCTTCGCAGCTTCCCGCTGGCTCATGCCCTCAGAACAGGCAAGACGAACCTTCAAATATAGTTCCACGGTATAAATCCCTCAGCCCTCCCTGACATGCGCAGGAAGGAGATAGGTGGACGACTTTTACGCCGCCCGCGCCGAGACGATTCCGACGCTTCCGTGGTAGGTTTTTGCACCGCCGCTTATAGCCAAGGACTTTCTACCAGCAACTCTGGACGGTTTTACCGTCATAATCCCAACTGCCGTCACCATTTCTTCAACTCATGGCATTTGTACCAAAATGCCATGAGTTTCTAAACCGGCCAATGGACGAAGAAAGCGGGCGATTGCTGCTTTGTGGACGACAGTCCGGAAAGTGGCCAATCGGTTCTGAACGTCAGCAAAGGGCCGAGTGCGTAGGTGCCCTACTGAACAGAAACGGGCCGCAGCATGTGGTCGGTGTCGAGCTTCATCGCGCTCCGCCAGAGCGGGGTTTTGAACACGTGATGGACGTGCTTGCCGTCACGCTCCTCGCGGGTCTCGACAAGCAGCCCTGCCCATTCAAGCGGGCGCAGGACGCAGGACGAGAACGCCGCCATTTCGCGCCATCCCGCGTTGTCCCAGTCTTGTTCCTCACCGTAGAACGCAGCGAATAGTGCCCGCTCGGTGGTGCCGTGGTCGGCTTCGACGTTGATCACGTTCATCCACACATCCCATTTGCCGAAAGGACGCTCCTCGAAACGGGCGTAGGAGGAGTGGTCAATCTTCAGAACGAAGAAGGGGATGAGTTCGGCAAACAGACTGGCCGGTGCCGCCGCGAATTCTGCCCCGCGCTTGGTCAGACGGAATTCGTCTTTGATGTGGCGCCCAAGTCGCAGGTTGACCAGAAGTTGGTGCAGCACCTCCAGGGGCGGGAACTCGTATTCATTGATGACCTTGTTGAAGCGGAACATCTCGGTTGCGCTGCTTCCCGGCCAATCAAAATGCTCTACAGCCCAATGCACGAAGACGCGCTTGAAGGCCTTTGTCTTGGTCAGACCGATTGCTTCGTGCTCCTGAGCATAGCGCAACGTCAGCAGCGCCGCGCGCAGCAAGGGCGAATGCGCAAGGTCGGGATGGTTATCGTGAAGGGTGCGGAACTCGATCATGACGGTATGCTGCCACAGCGGATTTCCCGAGGCCAGAAGCAAAAAGCTCCCGCTTTTAAGGGGGGACTCACAGAATATTGGGGCAGCATTGAGGTGAAACGCTAGTTGTTCCGCTCCTCGTGATCGCGACGCTCTCGCTGACCGCCTGCGCGAGGGCACCTTCTAGGCCGTCCGTCGTCTGCTTGCCAGTTGCAGCCTACGACCGCGCCTTCCAGGCAAGGCTTGCGGCTGAAATCGAGCGCTTGCCGCCCGGTGCGGCGCTGGAACGGGCGATGCTGGACTACGCCCGGCTGCGCGATCAAGCGTGGGCGTGCGCGGGCGCGATCCGCAGTGCTTCTGCACCATGATCGTTTCAGCTCAGAGCTATCGACACCGAAGCTATCTGCTTCATCATTTTGCCGACGTAGGTCGTCTTGTCTTCCTCTTGGAAAAGGATGTTCCGTGCTTCCATCGCGGGCTTGTCCACGACCCAAAGCAGTCGGACACCTCGAATTACTCCGACTTTAGGTGATTGAGGGCGATAATTTGACGGGGTCCGTCAACTTTGATGCGCGGAAGGCCCTGATTTTGCGGTGGTCTGGAGTACTGCGGCCGGCGCTTTGGCTATTGGGTGTCAAGCAGCCTTTGGATTTTGCTCCTGCCAGATCAGCCGCTGCATGTTGTAGACGATGTTGGCCATGCCGATCTTGAGAGTGGCGCGGGCGATGCCGATGGTGCGTACGAATAGTTTCATTTTGTCTTTCTGGCGGGCAAAGACGTGCTCAACCGAGGCGCGGATTCTGGAGCGGCGATTGTTGGCCTTGGATGAAGCCTCGGGCATCGGTTTGCCCTTCGGCTTGCGTTGGTGGATGTCGGATGTGAGGCCATTGGCTTCCAGCCATTGCTCGTTGGTCTTGGAGCGATAGGCAGTATCTGCCCAAACCGTTGAAGCCGTGTTGTTCTTGCGCACAATGTTGCGCAGTTGCGCCCCGTCATGGGCTGCAGCCGACGTCACCGTCCATCCCCGGATGAAGCCGTGCCGCTGATCAATGGCGGCATGGTTCTTGTACCCAAACATCGGAATGGCGATGTCATGCTGCCTGGCCGCCGTCGATGCAGGCGTATCGACCGGTCGCTTGGCCTTGGAATACTTCACCGTCCAGCGCGCATCCCGGTCTTTCTGCGCCAGTTTGGCGGGTTTGCCCTGCCAGTCCTGCGGCACTTCTCCGGCCTTGATGGCGCGCTTTTCCTCGTCCGTATTGTGCTGTTTGGGCGCGCTGACAATGGTGGCGTCAACGATCTGACCGCCCATGGCCAAGTAACCCGATTTGGTCAGATGCTTGTCAAAGAGGGCAAACAAATTGTCGATGGCCCGCGCCTTCACCAGATGCTCGCGGAACAGCCAGATCGTCTTGGCGTCCGGCACCCTGTCGCCGAGACCCAGCCCCAGAAAGCGCATGAACGACAGCCGGTCGGCAATGACAAACTCGGCCTGGTCATCCGAAAGCGAGTAAAGCGCCTGCAGCACCAGAATTTTGAACATCAAAGTTGGCGCATAGGCCGGACGGCCGCCCCTGGCTCCATCCGAGCGCTTCAGCGCCTTGGCCAAAGGCTTGTCAAACACATCCCAGGTGATGATCGCATTCAGCTTCTCCAGCGGATCGCCCGAAGCGCTCAGCCGCTGATACCGTTCGTCCAAATCCCAAAACCCGGCCTGTCCGCGCATCACCCGCTCCCGTGCAAATCAATGCAGGCAGTGAATCACAAAACAGCAAAAAGCGGGAGGTTTTTAGAGGTGTCCAATCTGGGTCATTGCACTAGAAGTTCGAATCCCGCCCGCCGAAGCCGAAGACCGCCACTACGCCATGCTGGACGAACCAGCCATGGCGGCATAACTTAAACCAAACGGCCTCCGGCAAACCCGGGGCGGTTCACTTCGCGAAATCTTCTACTTCTACGCAGCGGCGGTCAACTTGGGTCACGATACTGAAGCAGCCGCTCCACTTGGAAGCCGGCTTGCCGAATGAACGGCAGCTTGTAG
>CBDUEF010000182.1:0-5818 GCA_965366095.1 uncultured Cypionkella sp.
GAATTCAGCCCTGCGCCTGCCACAACAGGCGCAGGGCCAAGGTGGTTGATGTCACCACGATCAAAGGCTTGATCAGGCGCGCACCGATCCGCATCGCCAGCCGCGCGCCCAGCGCCGCCCCCGCCACTTGCCCCACCGCCATCGCAAGCCCGGTGGCCCACCAGGTCGCCCCGGCAAAAATGAACACGCCCAGACTGCCAAGGTTCGAGGCAAAATTCAGCATCTTGGTATGCGCCGTTGCTTTCAACACGCCAAACCCCGCCAGCATCACAAAGGCAAGCATGAAGAAACTGCCGGTGCCGGGGCCGAAAAAGCCGTCATAGCCTGCAATCAACGGCACGGCGGTAACGGCAAAAACCGCAGGCTTGATCCGTTCCACCCGCGCGTCATCGCTCAGCCCCGGTTTCAGCGCGAAAAACGCCGCCACCGCCACCAGAACCACCGGCATGATCAGGCGCAGCGCCTCAACCGGCACCATATGCGCGACCATGGCCCCCCCGCCCCCGGCCAAGGCCGCAATCGCCGCCATCCCAAGCTGATCAAAGGGCCGCACATGCCCCGCCCGCGCATAGCTGATCGCCGCCGTCCCCGCCCCAAAGGCGCCTTGCAACTTGTTGGTGGCCAAAGCTTCCAGCGGTGAGGCGCCGCAAAGCAGCAAGATCGGCACCGTGATCAGCCCGCCCCCGCCCGCAATCGCATCGACAAAGCCCGCAACAAAGGCGGCGCAGACAAGGATCAGCGCAAGATGGGTGGCAACTTCGAACATGATATCCCCGGCTTTGATGCAGCGCTTTTCGCCGCGCGCCCGGCCAATGTAAATCCCTAGCGATGCCGCCGGAAGAACCGCGATTGCTTGTAAAGATCCTCCAGCCGCTGCAACCGCTGCTCGGTTTCGGGCCAGGTCAGCGATTGCACCGCCGCAAGCAGTGTTTCCACCAGCACCGTGATCGACACCGTGCTGTCCCAGGCCGAAGGCGCTTCGATATGGCAGCACAGCGTATAGCGCGCATGGGTGGCGGCAGGCGATACCCAACGGTCGGTGATCAACAGCACCTCGGCCCCCTGCTCAACCGCCATTTCCACCAGTTGCAGCACCGAGTTTTCATAGCGCCGGATGTCAAACACCATCAACACATCGCCCGGTTTCATATCCAGCAATGCCGGAGGCCAAGTGTTCGACATCCCCGAAAGCTGCGTCACATCCGGGCGCACCACCTTCATCAGCGTCACAAAATAATCAGCCACCGAATGGGTGATCCTCCCGCCCATCACAAAAATCTGCCGCGCCGGATCGGCCAGCATTTCCGCCGTTGCGTCAAATTCCGCATGGTCGATCTGGCTCAAAGTCGCCTGCAAATTCGCCACCACCGCATCGGCAAAGCGGTTCAGGATATGGGTGTCGGGCACGCCCCCCGCCCAGCGGTCATGCTTGGCCAAGGGCGAGACCAACATCGCCTCGACCTCGCCGCGCAACTCGCCCTGAAAATCGGGATAGCCCTTGTAGCCCAGCTTCTGCACCAGCCGCACCACAGTTGGCGTTGACACCTCGGCCGCCTTGGCCAAAGCGGTGATCGAGCCCAGCGCCGCCACCGGATAGTGCCGCAAGATATGGCTGGCCAATTGCCGCTCGGCCCGCGTCAGATCAGGCATTCCGGCCCGCAGCCGCTCTTCCACCGAGATCACGCGTTCCATCTGCCACCCCCGAAACCGGCACCTCACTAACGGCAGCTTAGCGCCGTTGAAATAATTGTAACAGAAAATATTTGGCGGAAAATTTCTTGACAGAATGCGGGCGCTGGTCGACGTTGACGTCATAACAGGGATGACTCGCAGCAATGACTGCCTTGCACGACACCAATGTTCCGGCCTTCGCGCCGGTGATCGAGAACCGTTCCGCCAAGGGGCGGATCGTGCTGGTGTGTGAACATGCCAGCAACAGCTTTCCCCAGCCCTGGGGCGATCTGGGCCTGACCGAAGCGCAACGCGACGCGCATATCGCCTGGGATCCCGGCGCGCTGGGTCTGATGCGGGGTCTTGCCCGCAGGCTCGATGCCGCCTCGATCCACGCGCCCGTCAGCCGCCTGATCTATGATTGCAACCGCGCGCCCGACATGCCGGCCGCCATGCCCGCCCGATCCGAAGTGCATGACATTCCCGGCAATGCCGCCATCACCCCCACCGAGCGCGCCAATCGGACAGCCGCGCTTTATGCCCCCTTCCATGCCGCCCTGCACGGCCTGATTGCCGAGCGTCTGGCCCTAGGTCTGGCCCCGGCGATCATCACCATCCATTCCTTTACGCCGATCTATTTCGGCCAGCCCCGCACCGTCGAATTCGGTGTGATCCATGACGCCGATCCCGGCCTTGCGCTGGCGATCATGGCGGCAAGCGACAATTGCGGCCTGATCACCGGGCTGAACGCGCCCTATTCTGCCGCCGATGATGTTACTCATACCCTGCGGCTTCAGGCCACGCCCTATGCCCTGCCCAATGCCATGCTGGAAATCCGCAATGATCTGATCGCCACCCCTGCCGAGCAAGAGGCGATGGCAGATTGCCTTGCCCCGATCCTGTTGCAGGCCTTGACCACCACCGAAACCTCCCGGAAAGCAGGATAACATGCCGCGCCTGATCGTCCTTTTTGTCCGAAGCGTCGACAAGCTGAATTACGGCATCGGTCGCTTTGCCATGTATCTGCTGTTTGCCCTCATGGGCGTGCTTTTGTGGTCTACGGTGTCCAAGGCGTTTTTCTACCCGTCGAACTGGACGCTGGAAACGGCGCAATTCATCATGGTGGCCTATTACATTCTGGGTGGCCCCTATTCGATGCAACTGGGCAGCCATGTGCGCATGGACCTGCTTTACGCCAACTGGTCGCCCAAAAAGCGCGCCTGGTGGGATCTGTTCACCGTGATGCTGTTGATCTTTTACCTTGGCGTCCTGCTCTGGGGCGCGATTGATTCAACGGCCTATGCTTTCCAATACGGCGAACGCTCGGCCACCGCATGGCGGCCCTATCTGTGGCCGATCAAGCTGATCATGTGCTTTGGCTTTGTGCTGATGATCCTGCAATCCTTGGCCTATTTAATCCGCGATATCGCCACCATCCGCGGCGAGGTGATCTGATGCCCAATGACATGATCGCGATCCTGATGTTTTCGTCCATGCTGCTGTTGATGATGACAGGGCAGCGGGTGTTTGGCGTGATCGGCATCGTGGCCGTGGTGGCCGCCTTGTCGCTTTGGGGCACCGGCGGCGAAAGCATGGGCTTTTCCGCCGCGATGAAGCTGATGAAATGGTATCCGCTGCTGACCCTGCCGATGTTCATCTTCATGGGCTATGTGATGAGCGAAAGCCGCCTTGCCGATGATCTTTACCGAATGTTCCACGTCTGGTTCGGCCCGGTGCCGGGCGGGCTTGCGATTGGCACCATCCTGCTGATGGTGCTGATATCGGCGATGAACGGGCTTTCGGTGGCAGGTATGGCCATCGGCGCGACCATCGCCCTGCCCGAGTTGTTGCGCCGCAAATACGATAAGGTGATGGTTACCGGCGTTATTCAGGCCGGGTCCAGCCTTGGCATCTTGATCCCGCCCTCGGTGGTGCTGGTGCTATACGCCATGATCGCGCGCCAACCGGTTGGGCAGCTTTGGCTGGCCGGTCTGATGCCGGGTCTGCTGATGGCGGCGATGTTTATCGTCTACATCTGGATCCGCTGCCGCATAAGTCCTGATTACGGCCCGGCGCTCAGTAAGGAAGAGCTGTCGCAAATCACCCGCGCCGAGAAAATCCGCCTGCTGGGCGCGGGCGCTCTGCCGCTGATCATCTTTTTCGTGATGATGATCCCCTTCGTCAAAGGCTATACCAGCCTTGTCGAAAGCTCGGTCATCGGGGCGCTGGCGACCGTTCTGGCCGCCATTTTCAAACGCCGCTTCACCCGTGAGGTGTTCGAGGTCGCCACGAAATCCACCCTGGCGATTTCTTGCATGTTCATGTGGGTGATCCTTGCCGCCCTGTCGTTTGGCGCGGTGTTTGATGGCTTGGGCGCGGTCAAGGCGATCGAGGGCTTTTTCGTCGGCCAGCTTGGCCTGTCGCCCTGGGAAATCCTGATCATGATGCAGCTTTCCTATCTGATCATGGGCATGTTTCTGGACGACACCGCGATGCTGGTGATCGTCGCGCCCCTCTATGTGCCCTTGGTCGGGCAGTTGGGCTTTGATCTGATCTGGTATGGCGTGCTTTACACGATCACTTGCCAGATCGCCTATCTCACGCCACCCTTTGGCTATAACCTGTTCTTGATGCGCGCCATGGCCCCGCCCGAGATCACCATCGTTGATATCTACAAATCGATCACCCCCTTTGTGATCGTGATGATCGGAACGCTGATCCTTGTGATGGCCTTCCCTGAAATCGCACTTTGGCTACCACACGTGTTTTACCCCAAATAATCCATCGAGGGGCGGCCATACCGCCCCCGCCATTCAACCAACGGAGGTTACAATGACAACAAGACGCAAGTTTATGACCAGTGGTGTTATCGCCGCCGGTGCAGGCGCTTTGGCCGCCCCCACCCTTGTGCGCGCCGATGCCCCGATCAAATGGCGGATGCAAACCTATGCTGGCGCGGCACTGGGCGAGCATGTGGCGAAACCCGCGATTGATGCGTTCAATATCATCGCCAAGGGGCAAATGGAGATCGAACTCTATTACTCCGACCAGCTTGTCCCAACCGGAGAGCTGTTTCAGGCGATGCAGGCGGGCACCATTGATTGCGTGCAGTCTGACGATGATTCCATGGCCTCGCCCACCGAAGTCACCGTGTTCGGCGGCTATTTCCCGCTGGCGCTGCGCTATTCGCTGGACGTGCCCGCGCTGTTTTACAAGCACGGGCTGGATGAGATCTGGAAGGAAGAATACGCCAAGGTTGGCATCAAGCACATCTCGGCCGGTTCCTGGGATCCGTGCAACTTCTCGACCAAAAAGCCGATCAACAGCGTCAAGGATCTGGAAGGCCTGCGCATCTTCACCTTTCCAACCGCTGGCCGCTTCCTGACCCAATTCGGCGTGGTCCCGGTCACCCTGCCGTGGGAGGATGTCGAGGTTGCGCTGCAAACCGGCGAGTTGGACGGGCTTGCATGGTCGGGCATCACCGAGGTTTACACCGTTGGCTGGTCGAACGTGACCGATTACTTCCTGACCAACAACATCTCGGGCGCGTGGATTGGCCACTTCTTCGCCAATATGGATCGCTGGAATGAACTGCCACCGCATCTGCAAACCCTGCTGGCCACCTGCTTCGAGCAGTCGCATTACTACCGCCAGCATTGGTATTGGGCCGGTGAAGCCAGCCTGCGCGTCAATGAGACCAAGCTGAAGCTGACGACGATTCCGGCCGATGACTGGAAACAGGTCGAAGACGCCGCCGTTCTGTTCTGGGATGAGATCGCCAAGGAATCCGAGGTGAAAGCCAAGGTCGTGGCCAAGATCAAGGCCTATAACGAAGAGATGACCAAGGCCGGCGTACCGTATCGTTATTGATAAACCCCGGCGGGGGCATTTTTGCCCCCGCCATTTCACTCAAAGACCGGTGGGGGTCGCTTGCTCCCGCCACCTTAACCGGAGACGGATCATGCGCCACCAAATCGCGCACCTTGCCCCCTACGAGACCCGCAAACCGGAATTCGGTGGCGCTTTGGGGCGTGGGCCGCGTTGCCCTTTGTGAATGATCCGGCCCCAACAGGGCCAAACCTTCTTTACCCTATGAGGCCCAAATGCCCGCGAACCTGACCTTTTCCGATCTGAAAACCGCCGTCGC
>CBDUEF010000183.1:0-5806 GCA_965366095.1 uncultured Cypionkella sp.
CAATAGTTCCATGTGGATCCCTCCGTTGCCCCCTCCGCTCACCGCTTCGGGGAAAGGTTCACATGGCTCAGTGCTCAGTGAAAATTATCCGCCTAAACGGGGGTGAAAATCAACAGTAGGGCGGCACAAGGCTGCCCGAGGGTTTCAGGGACGGGACTGAGCTTCCCAGATTGTCCTGACCCAAGGAGTGGGCCAAGTCTGACCGGCCAGAGCATCAAACAGCGCCCAGGACAGTGCCGCAGTCAGCAGCGCCGCCAGCAACGCGCTCCAAAGCCTCGGACGTCCCAACCGCTGCGCCGAAGCCAAAATGAAAGCAGGCGGTCCTGCCAGATGCCCAAGGCTGAGGATCATCAGCACCAATCCGCCGACCCCGGCGGTCAAGAACCATAAATCAAAGTGGGCATCACTGGCTTGCCCGGCCCAGGGCAGAGCGGCGGAGCGCC
Source organism: uncultured Cypionkella sp. (assembly GCA_965366095.1). GTDB lineage: Bacteria > Pseudomonadota > Alphaproteobacteria > Rhodobacterales > Rhodobacteraceae > CBDUEF01. The sequence continues at coordinate 444 of CBDUEF010000183.1, forward strand.
ACAGCCGCGGCACCAAAAGGGCCGCCGCTGTCAGTGCGCAGCCGGCCACCACTGCGGGAAACAGCGCAGCCGCCAAGGGCAGGTGCAGGCAAGCCGCGAGAACTCCCGCAGCAAGGGCTGCCATTGCCAGCCCGAGGATAAAGTCGCCCCACCCCATTGATGGCGCAATTTTGCCGGGGCGCTCGCGGCGAAAGCGGCGGATTTGTTGGGTAAGTAGCATCATTGACAGGCCAAGCAACCCAATAACCAATGGTTGCGCCAACCACGCCCAACCGGAAATCTGCCAGGACAGGAAGAAGAACCTTTCGAGATTTGGTCCAAGCACCAATCCCAAGGTGAAGGCCGGCCGCGACCAGCCGTAGCGTTTCATCGCCAGTCCCAGTGCCGAAAACACCAGCAACACCACGAAATCGCGCGGATCGCGCGTTGTCAGATAGGCACCGAGCCCGACAAAGGACAGCGCAACCGGCACAAGCACGGGTGCCGGTACCGATGCCAGTCGCGAAAGCGGCTGGGTCAGCATCAGACACAGGCCTGCGCCGATCACATTGGCCAAAGCGATGGTCAGGATGAGGGAAATGACAAACGGTGCGTCATCGCGCAACAGATCGGGGCCGGGCACCAGACCATGCAAGGTAAAGGCCCCAAGCAGCAGCGCCATCGAGGCCGAACCCGGAATGCCAAAGGCCAGCGTTGGCAGCAGCGAGCCGCCTTCCTTGGCATTGTTGGCGCTTTCGGGCGCGATGACGCCGCGGATATTGCCTTGGCCAAAGGCTGGACCATTGCCCGGACGTCGCGCCGCGTCGCCATAGGCGATCCATTCGATCACCGTCACTCCCACGCCCGGAACCGCGCCCAAAAGCGCACCAATGCCGCCGCTTCGCAGCACCAGCGGCAGGTTGTGAAGCGTCTCGCTGATCCCTTTGCGCATTCCGCCCAACTCTTCGGACGCGCCCACCGCACGGATTTGCCCGCGCCGCAGCAAATCCGCCAACTCAGGCACCGCAAAGAGGCCAAGGAAAACAATGGCCGTCGGCACCCCGTCCCACAGATAGACCTCGCCAAATGTCCAGCGCGCGGCGCCCTCGTAGGGATCAAGCCCGCCAAAGGCGACCAAGGCACCGATCAGCGCCGCGATCAGCCCCTTGAGCGGGTCGTTTCCCGACAGCATCGCAACCAGGGTCAGCCCGAAGGCGGTGATGGCAAAGAGATCACCAAAGTTCAGCAACAGCACCAATGGCCGCATCACCGGCAGCGCCAGCGCCAGCAGCAACGCGCCGAAAACCCCCCCGATGAGCGAGGCGGAATAGGCCGCACCAAGGGCGCGCGCAGCCTGTCCCTGTTTCGCCAGCTCATGTCCGTCCAAAACCGTCGCAGCCGCACCGACGGTTCCCGGAACGCCGATCAACACCGCCGGAATGGTGTCGGAGGTGGTGGTGACCGAGGCCATGCCCAACAACAGCGCAAAAGCTGCGATCGGGTCCAGCGTATAGGTCAAGGGGATAAGGATGGTCAGCCCGAACAGGCCTCCAAGCCCCGGAATGACCCCGATGATCAAGCCGAAAACCACGCCGGCAATCAACAAGGCCAGGCGCAGGGGCTCTGCCATGTCACCGATTGCGATAAGCAGGGCCTCCATCAGCGGGGCCAGAGCGGAGACACTATTGCACCAGCGCCCGAGCGCGCTCTTTCACCGCAGGATCGCTGGCTAGAAAGCCGTCGATCATGTTTTCCACTTCGGTCCCGCTGGTCATGATCAAGGCAAAACCGCGCGCGTGGGCATCATCGATAAAGGCCTGATCCGTCTTCAATGCCTCGAAGGCCTGCCGAAGTTCGGCCAACCGCGCGTCGGACGTGCCGGGCGCTGCGATAAAAGGAAAGTGGATCGACCCTGACGACATCACCAGTTTCAACGCGTCCCGCGTGGCCGGGTCCATCGGCTGATCCAGCACAAAGGGCACGTCCTTGATCTCGCCGCGCGGGGAAGTGGACAACTCAAGGATCACATTGAAGCGATCCATGTAGTCGCCCTGAAACAGCGTGCTGATCCCAACGCCGCATCGGGCCTGAATGTCGCCCCGCTCCATCGCCAGATCAATTTCGGCGGAGCCTTGAAAGCCGGTTACAATGTCGTAATGCGCATTCAGCGCATGTTTTATGGCGGCCGGGTAAATGTAGGTTGAGCTGTCCTTTCCAGTCGCCCCGACCTTGAACTCTTTGGTCAGAAAGGCGTCCAGCGTGTTTATTCCCGAAGATTTCGGTGTGTAGCAATAGGATGCGGAATTCGTCATGCTGACAAGGTAATGCACCTTGAGCGGATCGAAATCGGTATTCTGCGGATCGAAGATCGGCATCAGGGCAAGGGCCGAGCTGATGGTGGCGATCTCGGCGCCATCCGTGGCCGGGCTTTGCATGATCATTTTCGCCAGTTTCAGGCTTCCCGCGCCCGGCACATTTTCGACGACCACATTGGGCTTGCCGGGCAGGTATGGCCCGATGTGGTCGGCGAGCAACCGCGCGGCATCGTCATAGCCGCCCCCGGGGCCATAGCCAACCTTGATCGTCAGGGGTTGGGCCGCTGCCGCGAAGGCGGGAAGGGTTACACACAATACGCTTGCCAGAAATCTGATGCCCAAGGCCATGATCATTCCTTTTGTGATTGACGTCTCAGTCTTGGGCCACAGCCCTTTGGATGTCTTCAGCATGCTCGGCCGCCAATCGGCGCCGATCCATCTTGCCAGCCGATGTGACCGGAAGCGCAGACCGGATAAGCACCGTGAACGCATAGCGAGCGCCAAGCTGTGCGGCCAATCGGGTCGTCAGAACGGCTGGATCAAGGCCGGGGCCGGGCACGACGGCCAGCCCCAATTGGTCGCCGCCGCCCGGTTCGGGCAGACGAAAAGCTGCAACATCCGCCACGCCGGGCACCGTTCGTGCGAGGGCTTCAAACAGCTGCGGCGCGACTTTGTTGCCCCCGATATTCAGCAATTCGGACCGTCGCCCCATAAATAGCAGCGTTCCATCGGCGAGCATGCGGCACAGATCGCCCGTTCCCACCCAGCCGTCTGCATTTGTCACCGGCTTGCCTGAGGGAAATTCTTGCACCTGAATGGTTTCAGGCGTTTTGATCCAAAGCTCACCACCCGTGACAGGATCGAGTATTCCGCCATCTTCGGCCTGAAAACGAAGGCCTAGATCAGCATAGGGCCTGCCCAGGCAGCCGGGCAGATCGGGGTGCAGAGCCGGGCGAGTATGGGCAATCGACCCGGTTTCGCTGCTGCCATAGCTGAGGATCACCTCGGCGTTGAAGATGGTTTCGGCGCGGGTGGCCAGTGCCGGAGCAAGTTCACCGCCACCCGTCACAATGCGCCGCAACCTGTGCGGCCTGACGGCACCGGCCTCGGCGGCGTCCAGTATCCGGCGAAAATTCCACGGCGACAGATAGGCGGTCTGGACGCCCACCGTGTCCATCAATGCCAAAGAGGCGAATTCATCGGCGCGCGGATGGATATGGGTCATCCCACTCAACACCGCGCGCGACATATGGTTGAAGAAGGGATTTGAAAACGGGGCATAGCCGATGAAAACTGCGCCTTCGGGCAGCCCCCGCCAGCGGGCACTGCGCTGAACGCGCTTGATAAGGGCGGTATCACTGATCTGGCACAGCTTTGGCAGGCCTGTGGTTCCCGAGGTGCTGGTGATCATCCGGCCACCCCCTGCAATAGGCACCCAGCGCCGGGGAGATCGGATCCAATCCCGGCCGACCACGATATCCGTGCCGCCAGTTGTGGGTGCGCCGCCCTCGATCAGGTGAAATGCGGGGGCAACGCCCAAACTGCCATCCGCGCCGGTTGTTCCCATGGCTGACGCCCCGATGCGCAAAAGCGCAAGCTTCAGGGCCGTCCCGGCGATGGCATCAAGAACATGCACGGCGACAAGGTCGCCCTTGCGGACACCGTGATCCTGCAACGCCTCGGCAAAGGCGAGAACGGTATAAAAAAGGTTGGAAAAACTGACAGCAGCCCCGGTCGGATCAATGGTTGCAATCTGGTCACCATGTTCCAGACACGCCACCTCGAAGCTTTCGGAATAACTCTGTCTCATGTGCCCCACGCTCTGCGTTAATCTTTAGACGCCTCACCGGCCTGGGGCAACTCTTTTCAAGAATTATCCTTTTTGAAAGGAAGGGGTTGACGGAGCGGCCTGCACGCTCAAACTTGACCCACAATCGCGTAAAAGACAGGCCGCACATGACCCTGATTTCAAGTTTCGCCTATCGTGTGCGGGAGAACCCGCAAAAGATCGCTCTCCTCACTGAAAAGAGCCAGATGTCCTATGAGGACATCTTGCATCTTGTGCATCTTCTTGACGTGGAACTCACCACTCGGGGGCTTCGCTCGGGGCAGACCGTTGTCATGACAAGCCGTCGCCCCGAGCTTTGCATCGCGCTTGCCTTGCTTTTGTCGCTGCGCAAGCTGACCGTGATCTTCTCGCCTCATCGGCTTGTCGAAACGGCCGGTCTGGCCTTTGACCACGTTGTGACAACCGAACCTTTGCCGGACCTTTTGTCAGAACGGCAAATCGTGATCGAACCGCATTGGTTTGAGTCACTGGGAACGCTCCCCTTGCCTGACTACACCCCCGAGACGGGCGGCGGCGTTTTTGTCTATCATTCCTCCGGCAGCACCGGCATGCCTAAATTCATCCGCTCGACTGAGAATGAGCGCATTTCGGAGATCGATCGCACCGGGTTCTGGGGGGAAGTCGATCTATCGGGTCGTCGGGTTCTGTCCACCCTGACCTGCCATTCCGGTTGGTCGATGTGGTTGTTGTTGCAGACCTTGCTGGTTGGTGGGTCGGTTGTGGCCTTAGGCGAGGGCTCTGCCAACGCGTTGCCCTGGATCGACCTCTATCATGTCGATACTTTGGGAACGTCGCCGGCGGTCTTGCAAATGATGTTGCAGCAACCGCGTGTCAGCCAATATCTGCGCGGGCTGCGCGACATCCGGGTCGGTGGGGCAAAGACCGGGGCGCAGCTTATTGACGCCTTTGCGCAGGTTTGTCCGGCGCGGCTTCATCTTGGGTATGGATCGGCCGAACTGGGGCCGTGTTTCCGCTGGATCCATGATCCGGCGCACCCGCGACCGGACAGCTATCTTGGTGCCTTCCGCCGCAACGATCTTGAGATCGGCTTTTTCGATGAGGCGCTCAATCCCTTGCCGGATGCGACGCAGGGGATTGTTGGATTCCGTCCGAAAACCGGGAGTTTCGCGCGCCAGTATCTGGCGGAAGGCGGCGATGGTCGCACCGGCTTCATCAACGGCTGGTTCTTTCCCGGCGATATCTTGCGCCGCGAGGGGGAG
>CBDUEF010000184.1:0-5791 GCA_965366095.1 uncultured Cypionkella sp.
GCGGCAAGGCCTGCGACCAACTGGCTGCGCTGCAATTCCAGCGTGCTGCGCGACAGCCGCGCCAGCACTTGCCCGGCGGCCACCTTATCGCCCACATCGGCCAAGAGCGCCTCAATCGGTTGGCCCTCGACCAAGGGGGCGACCAGAACCTGCTCTACCGGGCCGATCAAGCCTGTCACCAGCACCCGGTCAGACAGATCGCGCGTGGTGACGGTGGAAACTGTAATAGCGGGCAGGGTCGGGGTTTCAGCGGCCAAAGGCGTGGCCAACAACAGGGCAATCAGAACAGCGCGCATGGATCAGGCTTTCGGTCTATGGCTGGAAATGCTGTCCAGCGTGCGGTCGATGGTGTGCAGGATGAGGGCGTTGACCTGTTCAGCCTGCGGTGTGACGGGGCCGGGCATACAGGCGGCGGATTTCACCAAAAGCAAGATGAACGCCGCCTCGGCCGCAAAGCGCCGCTGCGCCTCGGCCAAAGGCAACCCGGTTTCGGCGGCAAATACCGCGCAAAGATTGCCGATCACCGTGGCATCCATCACGCCGCAGATTGCGCCGATTTCGGGCTTGCGCAGGGCGGCCGCGGTGATTTCGGCCCATAACTGGCCATCGGCATTGCATTGATGTTCGGGCACGCGGCGGTGCAACACCGCGCGCAGGGCCTGCATCGGGCGCGGCGCGCGGATCACGGCGGCAAAATCGGCCTCGACCTCGGCCAGATCGCTTTGGATCAACGCCTCGACAATCGCGGCCTTGGACGGGAAATAGCGGTAGAAATTGCCCACCGACATTCCGGCAGTGCGGGCAAGATCCTGCATCGAGGCGCCGTCAAAGCCCTTTTCGGCAAAGGCCGAGCGCACAGAGGCCAGAATTTCGGCGCTGCGGTGATCATGTGGCGCAAGGGTGGCGGTTTCGGGCATTGGAATCCAAGAATGAATGTTCATTCACTATTTAGGGTCGGGCGCTGGAAAGGCAAGCACAAACCGTCCCGAGCACGCTGTCCCGCACTCTGGCGGCGCAGACTTGCGCGTGCGCCGCCTTCGTATTGTGCGGGCAGGCGGGGGCGTGTATCACGCAAATCTATAGGGTCTGCAAAAGACCCGTCGGGTTTGGGAGAGTCTGCATGCGGCGCGTCGTAGTTACCGGATTGGGAATGGTTACACCTTTGGCTTCAGGCGTTGAAGAAACCTGGAGCCGCTTGTTGGCTGGACAGTCTGGGGCCGGGCCGATCACCCGCTTTGATGCCTCGAATGTGGTGACGCAATATGCCTGCGAAATCCCGATGGGCGATGGCAGCGATGGCAGTTTCAACCCCGACGACTGGATGGAACCCAAAGACCGCCGCAAGGTGGATGATTTCATCCTTTACGGCATGGCCGCCGCTGTTCAGGCCGTGCGCGATTCCGGCTGGGAACCTGCCACCGAGGATGAGCGCTGCCGCACCGGCGTGATGATCGGATCGGGCATTGGCGGGCTGACCTCGATCGCCGAAACCGCCGTGCTGATCAAGGAAAAGGGGCCGCGGCGCGTCTCGCCCTTTTTCATCCCCGGCGCGTTGATCAATCTGATTTCCGGCCAAGTTTCCATCCGGTTTGGCTTTAAGGGCCCGAACCATGCTGTGGTGACCGCCTGTTCCACCGGGGCCCATGCCATTGGCGACGCAGCACGGCTGATCCAATGGGGCGACGCCGATGTGATGCTGGCGGGTGGGGCCGAAAGCCCGATTTCCGAGATTGGCATTGCCGGATTCAACGCCTGCAAGGCGCTGTCCACCAAGCGCGGCGACGATCCTACCAAGGCCAGCCGCCCTTATGACGCCGACCGTGACGGGTTTGTTATGGGCGAGGGCGCGGGCGTGGTGGTGCTGGAGGAATACGAACATGCCAAGGCGCGTGGGGCCAAGATTTACGCCGAGGTGCTGGGCTATGGCATGTCGGGCGATGCCCATCACATCACCGCCCCGGCCGAGGATGGCGATGGCGGCTTTCGCTCGATGCAGATGGCGCTGAAGCGGGCAGGGCTGGAGCCTGCCGATATTGATTATATCAACGCCCATGGCACCTCGACCATGGCCGACACGATTGAGTTGGGCGCGGTCGAGCGGCTGATGGGCGATGCGGCGGATAAGGCCACGATGTCGTCGACGAAATCGAGCATCGGCCATTTGCTGGGTGCGGCGGGCGCGGTTGAGGCGATTTTCTGCGTGCTGGCCCTGCGCGATCAGGTGGCCCCGCCAACGATCAATCTGGACAATCCGGCGGTGACGCCACGGCTTGATCTGGCGGCAAACAAGGCGGTGAAACGGAAAATCGACATTGCCCTGTCCAATTCCTTTGGCTTTGGCGGCACCAATGCCAGCCTTGTGCTGGGCAAGGTGCGCTGAGGATGTGGCGCGCTGTCGCTTCAAACGCGTTGACACTGTTCATCGTGGCACTGGTGGTGGCCTCGGGGCTGCTGGCCTTGGGGCGGCAGAAATTTGTCGGTCCGGGGCCGCTTGCCGAGGCGATTTGTTTCCGTGTGGAAAAGGGTGCAAGCCTGAGCCAGGTCAGCCGGGCGCTGGAAACCGAAGGCGCGGTGTCGGATGCGCGGATTTTCCGCATTGGCGCCGATTATGAGGATGCCGGCAAGGCGCTGAAATTTGGCAGCTATCTGATTGCGCCCAAAGCCTCGATGCGCGAAGTTCTCGGCGCTTTGACCCAAGGCGGGCAATCCACCTGCGGGCGTGAGGTGAATTTTCGCATCGGTGTGAATGTGGTGCAAGTGATCCTGCGCCAGTTGGACCCGGCGACCAACCGCTATGTTGAGGTGGTCAGCTTTGATCCGGCCAAAGACGCCGCGCCCACCGAATATCTTGATGCCTCCCAGCAGCCCGATTTGCGCTGGCGCATCACTTTGGCCGAGGGCGTGACCAGCTGGCAAGTGGTCGATGCGTTGAAACGCGCCGATTTTCTGACGGGCAATGTGGCTGCCGTGCCTGACGAGGGCAGCCTTGCCCCCGACAGCTATGAGGTGGAAAAAAGCGCCGATCGCGCCGGGCTGTTGGCCGAAATGGCCAAGCGGCAAACCGCCATTCTGGCCGATCTCTGGGCGGCGCGCGCCGAGGGCCTGCCCTATAAAACCCCCGAAGAGGCCTTGATCATGGCCTCTATCGTCGAAAAGGAAACCGGCATTCCTGAAGAGCGCAAACAGGTGGCCAGCGTCTTTATCAACCGTCTCGCCAAGGGCATGAAGCTGCAAACCGACCCGACGGTGATTTACGGCGTGACCAAGGGCGAGGGCGTCTTGGGCCGCGGGTTGCGGCAAAGCGAGCTGCGCCGCATAACGCCTTATAATACCTATGTGATTGACGGATTGCCTCCCACCCCGATTGCCAATCCCGGCAAGCTGAGCATCGAGGCCGCGCTGAACCCTGATACCACCGAATACCTCTATTTCGTCGCCGATGGATCGGGCGGCCATGCCTTTGCGACCAATCTCGAAGACCATAACGCCAATGTCGCCAAATGGCGCGCGCTTGAGGCGTCGCAGGGTGTGGATGCCGCAGCAGGCGGAGTGCAGGGCAACTGACGAATGGTCGCGCGGTGGTTGTATCTTGACTCCGCGCGCTATTTGAGGTAGAAAGATCAGGCTAGGAGAGGTGGGCAGCGGCTCGGGGGTAACCCCGTAGCCGCTTTTTCATTTCGCTCGTGCAGAGGCATGAGAAAGCGGGTCGAGCAACAATGAACATGAAATTCTCCGATGGAGAAGGGCTGCCGGTCGATTTGCTGGCAGCAACCGAGGACCTTTACACAGAGACAGCGCAAGATCTGATCCGCGTGATGAGCCTGATCAAATCTGGCGGCTTTGAGAACGTGAAACTCGCCAACTCGGCGGTGCGCGATCTGAGGGCTGCGTTCTATCTGGTTATGGAAGAAAGGACGAAAGTTGATAAATTCCGCAAGCAAGTTACCGGGGATGTCGGAGCCGGCGCGCTCGACATGGACACCGCGCGCGATGAGATCGGGCGCCGATTGGCTCGCCTGCGCGACGCCGCAGCAGGTTGATGATTTTCTGGGGGGCCTCAGCGAAAATGCCTTGTTGGCGCTGCCCTGGATGTTTGAGTTCTGGGCGCTGCCGCATCAACTGCCGCCTGATGGCGCGTGGAAAACCTGGGTGATCATGGGCGGGCGCGGCGCGGGCAAAACCCGCGCCGGGGCCGAATGGGTGCGCGCCGAGGTGGAGGGCGCGGGCCCCCTTGATCCGGGGCGCGCGCGCCGGGTGGCGCTGGTGGGCGAAACCCTTGATCAGGTGCGCGATGTGATGATCTTGGGTGAGCGGGATTTTGGCCTGCTCGCCCCCCGATCGCCGTCCGGTCTGGGAGGCCAGCAAAAAGCGGCTGATCTGGCCCAATGGCGCGCAAGCACAAGTGTTTTCGGCGCATGAGCCCGATAGTTTGCGCGGCCCGCAGTTTGATGCGGCTTGGGTGGACGAGTTGGCCAAGTGGAAAAAGGCCAGCGCCACATGGGAGCAGTTGCAGTTCGGCCTGCGTTTGGGCAGCAATCCGCGACAAGTGGTCACCACCACGCCGCAAAATGTGGCGGCGCTGAAATCCATCCTGAAAAACCCCTCCACCGTCGTGACTCAGGCCCCCACCGATGCCAACCGCGCCTATCTTGCGGCCTCGTTCCTTGAGGAGGTTACCGCGCGCTATGCAGGCACCAAGACCGGCGCGCAGGAATTGGAGGGCCTGTTGATCGAGGATGTCGAGGGCGCTTTGTGGCAGGCCTCGGCCTTGGAGAAATCCCGTCTTGAGCAGGCCCCGGCGCTGCAGCGCATCGTGGTGGCGGTCGATCCCCCTGTCACCGGCCATGGCCGTTCTGACGAGTGCGGCATCGTGGTGGTGGGGGCGGTGACTGAGGGCCCACCGCAAGACTGGTATGCGGTGGTGTTGGAAGATGCCACCCTGCGCGGGGCCACACCACAGCAATGGGCACAGGCGGCGATTGCGGCGATGGAGCGCCACGGCGCGCATCGCTTGGTGGCCGAGGTCAACCAAGGCGGCGATCTGGTCGAAGGCGTGATCCGCCAGATTGATCCCTTGGTGCCCTACCGCGCCGTGCGCGCGACCAAAGGCAAGGCCACGCGGGCCGAGCCGGTTTCCGCGCTTTATGAGCAGGGCCGCGTGCGGCATCTGCGCGGCCTGATCAAACTGGAGGAGCAGATGTGCCAGATGACCGCGCAAGGCTATCTGGGCCGCGGTAGCCCCGACCGCGTGGATGCCTTGGTCTGGGCGCTGACCGATCTGATCATTGATCCGGCAGAAAAATATCAGCGCCCGCAGGTGCGTACGCTGGGCTGAGAGTTCTTAAAGATTTCTTCATTAGAACGATTGTCAGACAGGCCGGGGGCAGGGATCAAGCCTTCCCCCGGCGAGGTGCGGGAACGGATGGAGGCTTTGCCAATGGTGTTCGACTTTCTGAAATCCAAACCCGAAGTGGTGCCGGAAAAGAAGGCAAGTGCCGTGGGGCGCGTGGTGGCCTGGGGCAATTCGGGGCGCGTCGCCTGGAGTGCGCGTGATGTGGTCTCGCTTGCCCGCAGCGGCTTTCAGGGCAATCCGGTGGGGTTTCGTGCGGTCAAGATGATCGCCGAGGCGGCCGCCGCCCTGCCGCTGATCTTGCAAGACCACGAGCGGCGCTATGATCAGCACCCGGTTCTGGCCCTGATCCGCCGCCCCAATGGCGCCCAAGGCCGGGCCGAATTGTTCGAGGCGATCTATGGCCACCTCTTGCTGTCGGGCAACGCCTATGTCGAGGCG
>CBDUEF010000185.1:0-5766 GCA_965366095.1 uncultured Cypionkella sp.
AGGACGTTTCACTGTGCCGGGACAAACCGGACCATGGTGGGTGCTCTGGGCCGACGCCGATTATCGCACTTTGGTGATTGGCACTCCCTCGGGGCAGTTTGGGTTCATCCTGAACCGCGATGGCAATTTGCCCCCCGACCGGATGCGCGCGGCGCGTGAGATTCTGGATTGGAACGGCTATGATTTGAAGCGGCTGCAGGTTTTCTAGGCGATCTGGTCGCGCAGTTGTTGCAGATGCCCGATCACCTCGCGGGCGCCAAAGTGGCTTTCCCGGATCAGCCAATCGAAATGTCTGGCGATGGATTGCACTCGGGCAGGATCGCGAAATACGATATACTGCCGCCCCAGATAGATCGAGGCCAGATGCGGGCCGTAGATTGTCACCGGGCTGGAAAACACCCGGTGCGCATCGAAAAGATAGAGCCGCAATGACGGGTACAGCGCTTGGCACAGCGCGATCATATGATCAAGTTGTGCGTGGCGGATCGCCAGCGGCAGACCCTCCCAATAGCCAAAGGCGCGGGCGAAACAGGTCATCTCATGCAGCGGCATGGCAATTTCGTAATCGGACCGCGCGCCACGCATCCAGTCGAGTTGATCCTGAAAGGCGGCAATAGCCTGATCCGAGGCCTGCCCCAGATGATCGCGATACTCCCAAGCCACCAGTTCAGGCAGCTTTAGCATGTCGGGCAGGGTGGCAGGCACGTGGCGCACCTTGTAGCCCGCCGCCTCATGGTGCCAGCTGAAACTTTCGGCATCAAACAGCGCGCGCGGAGCGTCGGAAAGGCTGACCGAGGCCGCCAACAATTCGGCCACGGGTTCGGGCCGTCCGGCCAGCCCCATGAGCCAATCGCACGAGACGTTCAGCGCCAGCGCGCAATCGGCGGCAAGCTGGGCATTGGGCAAGCGTTTGCCTTCTGCCAGCAGCGCCGAGATCGACGAGCGGTCCACCCCGGTGGCGCGGGCAAGGGCACTTTGGTTGATGGATTTCTCAGCCATGGCGCGGGTCAGTCGGTCACGAAAGATGGTCGCCCGGTTGCGCTTGTCATTTTCCCGCATCTGTTGCCTTAAATGAACGAATGCTGTTTTTTGTTGCCAAGGATCCGAATTTCCGTAGAGCAATACAAGTGTTAATCTGTGATGAAGCAGAATTGAGGACGGGCATGGCAAAGGCGAGCAAAAAGGTCGAATGGCCGACACTGGCGGTTATAGCGGTGACCTATGGGGCCTTGGCGCTTTCAACCACCCTGATCTGGGCGTGGTTTTGGCCGCTTGGGCTATTGGCGACAACCCTTGCGATTGTCCAGTACTCCTCATTGCAGCACGAGGTTTTGCACGGTCATCCCTTCCGTTCTCAGGCCGTGAATGAGATGTTGGTCTTTATGGGCTTTACGATTTTTGTGCCTTATATCCGCTTTCGCGACACCCATCTTCAGCACCATTTTGATCCGGCGCTGACCGACCCCTATGACGATCCTGAGGCCAATTACATGGATCCGGCGGTCTGGAGCCGGCTTTCACCGCTGCTGCAACGGGTGTTGCGGTTCAACAACACGCTGTTTGGGCGGATTTTGATTGGCCCGGCGATTTCAACCTTTGCCGGTATCAAGGGCGATCTTGGCCTAATCCGGGCGGGTGAGCGCAGCGTGGCAAGGGCATGGGGTCTGCATCTGATTGGCGTGGCTTTGGTGGGTGTTTGGCTGCTGACGGTGGGGTCGATGCCGATCTGGGCCTATGGGATTGCGGCCTATTTCGGCTATGGCATCCTGAAAATCCGCACCTTTCTGGAGCATCGCGCCCATGATGCCTTTCGGGCCCGCACAGTGATTGTCGAGGACAAAGGGCCGTTGGCGTTTCTGTTTCTCAACAACAACCTGCATGTGGTCCACCACTGTCAGCCAAATGTGGCCTGGTATGAATTGCCCGCGATCTATGCCGAAAAATCAGAGCATTATCAGCGCCGCAACGAAAGCTATCTGTATTCGGGCTATGCCGAGATCTTCCGGCGCTATTTCTTTCGGGCCAAAGACCCGGTGCCGCATCCGGTTTGGCCGGTGCGCAAATCTGATCAGCAGGATGCGGCCTGATCAGACCAGGCGGCGAAAGGTGGGGGTGTCGGTGCGGTTGTCGAAAAACGGCACGCCGGGCTGATCCTGACCAGACAGGATCGCCGTGATCTCGGCCAGCACCACTTCGGTGATAAAGGGCAAATCCAGCGCCCGCGCTGCGGTCAAGCCGATCCAATGCAGATGGGAAAGCTCATCCGAGGCCTGCGAAAAACCCTCGGCGTCGCCTGTTGCGCCTGTGGCTTGGGCGAGAAAGAACCTGGCGTCAAAGCGGCGGGGGCGGCCGGGCGGGGTGATGGCCCGAAAAACAAAGCGTAAGGGATGGTGCGGCGGCAGGTAGAGGCCGGTTTCCTCGGCCAGCTCGCGCCGCGCTGTAGCGGCAAGGGCATCAGGCTGCGGCGCGTCTTGCAGGCAATGCAGGGCCAGGGCATGTTGGCAGGCGCTGGTGAAATGCCCCGGAGTTGGGTTTGCGATGTCGTCGGGATCAACAGCCCCGCCCGGAAACACGTATTTTGACGGCATGAAGACCGCGCCCGCGCCGCGTTGGCCCATCAAGATCTGCATGAGCCCGTCATTCTTACGCCACAAGATCACCGTGGCGGCAGACCGGATCGGTTGATCAGTCACTTAACGGCTCTGCGCCAAATCCGTGCATCCGTTTGGCCCATTGCAAGGCCACCATGGCGCCTTTCAGCCGCGGCAACAGATAAAGGGACAGTGCCACCGTCCCTACGGAGAAAATAGTGAACAATGTCATCGGCTCGGGGCGCCATTTTACGAAAACGAACATCAGCATCGGGGCCATCAGATGGCCTACGATCAGGATGGTCAAATAAGCTGGCCCGTCATCGGCGCGCTGATGTTCCAGGTTTTCGCTGCAAACCGGGCAGCTTTCGCGCACCTTGAGATATCCCCGCAGCATTGGCCCCGAGCCGCAATTAGGGCAACGCCGCCGCCAACCGCGCCGCATCGCAGGCCACAGGAGGCGCTCCTCGGGCGATTGCGATGCAAGGGTTTGCTCTGACATGTGGTGTTCCAATCTTATGGCGAAAATACCTCGTACCGGCAAATCTCTGAAAAGTTGAGGCCTGATTTGCGGATCGCGCGTTTTGTCGCAACTATTTGCTTTGGATGCGACGGAACCCGACTGGAGCGGCGTTTTAACTGGCATGAAGACCTTGGCCATATGCCAAAGGTCCAAATCTCGGAGATAAAGATGGTTGTGAAATCCCCCCTCGTGCTGATGGCAATGGCAGGCGTGTTTTCTGCTGGTTTTGGGTCTGCCGTTTTGGCTCAGGAAGGGCCAATGAATGGCCCCGAAATGATGATGAATTTTGACGCGGTCGATGCCAATAAAGACGGCAAAATCACGCCAGATGAATTGGAAGCCTATCGCAAGGCGCGGATGGCGGAGGCCGATCTGAACAAGGATGGCATGGTCTCGGCCGAAGAGATGGTGGCTTTTGGCGAAAAAATGCAGGCAGAGCGCAGATTGCAACGCGCCAAGGATATGATCGCGCAGTTTGATACCAATAAGGATGGGCAGCTGAGCCTTGCCGAGATGCCCGCACCGAAAGATCCGGGCAAGATGTTCGCTCGTGTAGATACCGATGGCGACGGCGCGATTTCCAAAGCCGAGGCCGATGCGATGAAAGAGAAAATGGCTGATCGGATGGGCAAGCATGGCAAAGGCAAACATGACGGCAAGGGTCATGGCGGCTTTTGGTTCTGGGATGGCGATGACAATTGATCCTTGCGCGTGACAGTGCGGTGATTTGAGATCTCCGGCCATCCGGTAAAAGGGGTGGCCGGGGCTTTGCCCGATGGGCAATACCGATTAGTCTTAACAGGATGACCATGCCCCGCGACGGCCTCTTGCGTGACGACTTGCCCGATATGCCGCCCCAAGGGGGGTTGGCAGACGTGGCGAATGAGGCGTTGATGCAGCTTTATGCCACCGGCAACTCCGAGGCGGCGCATTTGTTGACGGAGCGTTTGTTGCCGCAAATTCTGGGCTATGCCACACGGATCCTGAGTAATCGGTCCGAGGCCGAAGATGTGGCGCAAGAGGCCATGCTGCGGCTGTGGAAGGTGGCGCCAAACTGGCGGCAAGATGAGGCGAAAGTGTCGACATGGCTTTATCGCGTGGTTGCCAATCTTTGCAAAGATCGCCTGCGCCAAGGCAGGCGGAGGAGGGCCGATGCGCTTGATGATGTGCCCGAACCTGCCGATCCTGCACCGGGAGTTGTGGCGATGTTGATCACGCGCGATCGGATGGCAGCGCTTCAGGCCGGGCTTGACAGCCTGCCCGAGCGCCAACGTCAGGCGGTGGTGTTGCGACACATCGAGGGGCTGGGCAATCCAGAGATCGCAGCGATTTTGCAGATCGGGGTTGAAGCGGTGGAAAGCCTGACCGCGCGCGGAAAACGCGCTTTGGCGCAGACGATGGCGGGGCAGAAACCGCTTTTGGGTTATGAGGAGTAGGCGCAGATGACAGTTGATCTTGACGACCTTTTGGCACAGGCGGCGGCGCAAAAGATGCAACCTGATGCCGCCTTGGTAAATCGTGTTTTGGCGGATGCGGGGGCTTTGCAGCCTGTCGGGGCGCGTATGGTCCGGGCGCGGCATTTGCCGGCGAAAACCGGGCTATGGTCGGCGCTTTCGGCGCTTTCGACGCTGTTCGGCGGTGGGCCGGCCTTGGCCGCCGTTGGGTCTGCCGCTGTGGCCGGATTGTTTCTTGGTCTGGCGCAACCCTCATCCATGTTGGCCTTTGCCGGAGGGTTGGTCGCAGAGACGCCCTTAGACAGCGTCGAGCTGATTCCGTCTTTTGATACGCTTTTGGCAGGAGAATAAGGGCATGATCGGGACGGAAATGCCCATGAAGGATAAAAACGGAACCCGCTGGCTGCACTGGGGCTTGGCCGCATCTGTTGCGATTAATCTTGCGGTGGCGGGGCTGGTGGTCGGCACGATTTGGCGCGGGCAAGTAGACCCACGGCGCGATTTTGTGCGCGATCTGGGGTTTGGGGTGTATAGTGAAGCGCTGTCACCCGAGGACCGCAAGGCCCTGCGGCAATCCTTTCGCGACAAGATGCCCGAGTTTCGCAAGGCCCGTGCCGAGATGGGGCAAGACCTGCGCGACATCCTGACTGCGTTGCGGGCTGATCCCTTTGATCCCGAGGCGTTGAAGGCCCGCCTTGCAACGCAAAATCAGCGCAGCGCCGGGCAATTGGCCCTCGGGCAGGAATTGATCCGCGATTTGATGTTGGGAATGTCGCCTGACGCTCGGTTGGCCTTTGCGGATCGGTTGGAGGACAGATTGCGCCATGGTCGGAATTGGGATGGGGTTAAGGCGGGCGATTGATCTCAGGCGGCGGTGCGGCTAATTGTGATCTTGTTTCGCCCGGCTGATTTTGACGCCAAAAGTGCATGATCGGCACGGGCGACGATTTGAGAAACGGCATCTATATCGGCATGGTCATCGCCGATCGAGCTGATTGCAAGCCCGATCGAGACGGTGATGTGTAATGGGCTATTCTCATTGAGGGATATCGCTGAACTGCGGATAGCTTCGCCCAAACGCTCGGCAATGCGCCGCGCTTCGGCCAAACTGACATCGGGCAGGGCAATCAAAAACTCTTCGCCGCCGATCCGCGGCGCGCCGAGATCTTCATGGCGCTCGAACGGTGCGTCGACGCCC
>CBDUEF010000186.1:0-5716 GCA_965366095.1 uncultured Cypionkella sp.
GATTTTGCACGAACTGGCCCAAGGTCCAGCCCGCAAACGCGTGGGCCTGCGCCCCGAAGGCCGCGCGCCGATGCGCGAAGGCGTGGCACTGTCCGCAGCCTCGCCCGTTGGCCATATCACCTCGGGCGGCTTTGGCCCCTCGGTCGAGGCGCCTATTGCCATGGGCTATGTCGCCAGTGAATATTCCGCCACCGGAACCCAGTTGAGCGGTGAGGTCAGGGGCAAGCCCCTTCCCGTCACTGTCGTAGATATGCCTTTCCAACCAACAACTTACAAACGCTGAGGATGAAAATGAAATATACCAAAGATCACGAATGGCTGCGCGTTGAGGGCGATCTGGTGGTGGTCGGCATTACCGAACATGCCGCCACGCAACTGGGCGATGTGGTGTTTGTCGAACTGCCCGAGCCTGAAACCGTTGTTGCCGAGGGCGACGAAGTTGTGGTGATCGAAAGCGTCAAGGCGGCATCAGATATTCTCGCGCCGGTAGATGGTGAGATTGTCGAAGTGAATACCAAGCTGGTCGATAATCCTGGTCTGGTGAACGAAGACGCCACCGGATCGGCATGGTTCTTCAAGATGAAGCTTGATGATTTGTCTGTGCTGGACGATCTGATGGACGAAGACGAATACAACGAGTTGATCGGCTGACAACTGCCCGGAATCGTTGGAGATTCAGGGCTATCCGTCAAGAGAATTTGCGGGCCCCAACACCGGGGCCGGCTTGGTTAATCCACAGGGCAGCGCCATGACCTTTACCCCCGTTGACTACAATCCCTATGATTTCGCCAATCGCCGCCATATCGGGCCGTCCCCTGTGGAAATGGCCGAGATGTTGAAGGTGGTGGGCGTCAAATCGCTGGACGAATTGATCGACCAAACCGTGCCGAAATTCATCCGCCAAAGCATCCCCTTGGGCTGGGCGCCGCTGTCAGAGCAGGATCTGCTGGCGCGGATGCGAGCGGTGGGCGCGCGCAACAGGGTCATGGTCAGCTTGATCGGGCAGGGCTATTACGGCACCGTGACCCCGCCAGCTATCCAACGGAATATATTGGAAAATCCGGCCTGGTATACCGCCTATACCCCCTATCAGCCCGAGATCGCGCAGGGCCGGCTTGAGGCTTTGCTGAACTATCAAACCATGGTGGCCGACCTGACCGGTCTGCCGGTGGCCAACGCCAGCCTGCTTGATGAGGCAACCGCTGCGGCCGAGGCGATGACGATGGCGGAGCGGGTGGCGAAATCCAAGGCCAAGGCGTTCTTTGTCGATGAAAACTGCCATCCGCAAACCATCGAAGTGATCAAGACCCGCGCGCAGCCTTTGGGGATCGAGGTGATCGTCGGCGCGCCCGAAGCGTTGCAGGCCGACAAGGTCTTTGCCGGGATTTTCCAATATCCCGGCACCTTTGGCCATGTGCGTGACCTGACCGCCGAGATCGCGGCGCTGCATGGGGCCAAGGCGATTGCGATTGTGGCCTCGGATCTTTTGGCGCTGACGATGCTTAAGGAACCCGGTGCGATGGGGGCCGATATTGCGGTGGGATCAAGCCAGCGGTTTGGCGTGCCTTTGGGTTACGGTGGCCCACATGCGGCGTTCTTTTCCTGCAAGGATGAGCACAAACGCGCGATGCCGGGGCGGATTGTTGGCGTGTCGATTGATGTGCGCGGCAACAAGGCCTACAGGCTGTCGTTGCAGACCCGAGAGCAGCATATCCGCCGCGAAAAGGCCACATCGAACGTCTGCACGGCGCAGGCGCTTTTGGCCGTAATGGCTTCATTTTACGCGGTTTTTCATGGCCCAGAGGGGTTGCGCGCCATTGCCGAGCGGGTGCATTTCATGACCAACCGCCTGGCCCGCGCCCTCAAGGCTGCGGGGGCGAAAGTATCGCCGAAGGCCTTCTTTGATACCATCACGGTTGAGGTTGGGGTGGGGCAGACCGGCATTCTTGCGGCGGCCCGGCAAGAGGGGCTGAACTTCCGCAAGATCGGCAGTGATCGGGTGGGGATTTCGCTGGACGAAACCACCGATGAGAAGGTGCTGGTCAAGGTGCTGCGCGCCTTTGGGATCGAGGGCGTTCCGCCGCATCGGTCGGTTCTGGGCTTCCCCGAAAGCCAGTTGCGCGAGACCGAGTTTCTGACCCATCCGGTGTTTCATATGAACCGGGCCGAGTCGGAAATGATGCGCTATATGCGGCGATTGTCCGACCGCGATCTGGCTTTGGACCGGGCGATGATCCCCTTGGGTTCCTGCACAATGAAGCTGAATGCGGCGGCGGAAATGATGCCGATCACCTGGCCGGAATTCAGCACATTGCATCCTTTTGTCCCAGCAGATCAAGCCCTTGGCTATCGTGAGGCGATTGAGGATCTGTCAGGAAAACTGTGTGAAATCACCGGCTATGACGCGTTTTCCATGCAGCCGAATTCCGGCGCGCAGGGGGAATATGCCGGGCTGTTGACCATTCAGGCCTATCACCGTTCGCGGGGCGAAGGTCATCGCAAGATTTGTCTGATCCCGGTCTCGGCGCATGGCACCAATCCGGCCTCGGCACAGATGGCGGGGATGGAGGTGGTTGTGGTGAAATCGGCACCGAATGGCGACGTTGATCTGGAGGATTTCGCGGCCAAGGCGAAAGCGGCGGGCAGTGAACTTGCGGCCTGCATGATCACCTATCCCTCTACCCATGGTGTGTTTGAGGAAACCGTCCGCGACATCTGCCGCATTACCCATGAGCATGGCGGGCAGGTCTATCTGGACGGCGCGAATATGAACGCGCTGGTCGGGCTGGTGAAACCGGGGGAAATTGGCAGCGATGTCAGTCACTTGAACCTGCACAAGACCTTTGCCATCCCGCATGGCGGCGGTGGGCCGGGGATGGGGCCGATTGGGGTGCGTGCGCATCTGGCGCCGTTCCTTCCGGGGCATCCTGCGACGGGCGGAGATGAGGGGCCGGTGTCTGCCGCGCCCTTTGGGTCAGCCTCTATCTTGCTGATTTCATGGGCTTATTGCCTGATGATGGGTGGAGATGGGCTGACGCAGGCGACGCGGGTGGCGATCTTGAACGCCAATTACATCGCCGCGCGTTTGGCGGGGGCCTATCCGATCTTGTTCATGGGCAACAAGGG
This sequence comes from uncultured Cypionkella sp., assembly GCA_965366095.1. Taxonomy (GTDB): domain Bacteria; phylum Pseudomonadota; class Alphaproteobacteria; order Rhodobacterales; family Rhodobacteraceae; genus CBDUEF01. The sequence goes on from CBDUEF010000186.1 coordinate 3,127, forward strand.
CCGGGTCGCGCATGAGTGTATCCTGGACACGCGGCCCTTTGCCGAATTCGGTGTGACGGTGGATGATATCGCCAAGCGCTTGATTGATAACGGTTTTCACGCGCCCACGATGTCTTGGCCGGTGTCAGGCACTTTGATGGTGGAGCCGACGGAATCCGAGACCAAGGCCGAGATTGATCGCTTTATCACCGCGCTGCTGGCGATCCGGGCTGAGATCAAAGCCATTGAAAACGCAGAGATTTCCGCCGAGGACAGCCCCTTGCACCATGCGCCCCACACGGTTGAAGACTTGGTGGCCGACTGGACGCGCAAATATCCGCGCGAACAGGGCTGTTTCCCGCCCGGAGCCTTCCGCGTTGATAAATATTGGCCGCCGGTGGGCCGCGTCGATAACGTTTACGGCGACCGTCATCTGATCTGCACCTGCCCGCCTTTGGAAAGCTATATGGAGGCCGCCGAGTAGAGCGAGTTGCGTTGAAGAGAATTCTGCCCCAGAGGTGAACGCGTTATGCTTCGCAAACGCTGCCTCACCTATGGGGCAGAATATTTCGGTCTTAAGAACGCAACTCTCTCGAGTATGCGCAACATATGCGTAGCGTATGCGAGGCGTATGCCCAGCATGTGCTGATTGACAAGTTCGGGGCGGGGACATTATTCCTTGCCCCGACATGCAAAAACCGCCGCAAATCCCCCCGAAATCGCGCCTCGTTGATGGGCTGATCACCTCCTTGCCGATTGCGCTGGGCTATTTTCCGATTGCCTTTGCCTTTGGGGTGGCGGCGACCGGGGCGGGCCTGTCGGCGCTTGAGGCTTTTGGCCTGTCGCTGATCATCTATGCCGGGGCGGCGCAGTTTCTGGCGCTGGCGCTGATCACGAGTGGCGCGCCGCTGTTGGTGGCGGCGTTTACGCTGGTGGCGATGAACCTGCGGCATCTGCTGTACGGCCCGGCGCTGATCAAGCGGGCGGGTCGCGCGGCCAGCACGCGGCACGCCTGGGCCTGGGCCTTTGGGCTGACCGATGAGGTGTTTGGCGCGGCGCTGGGGGCGATGGCGCGGGGGCGGGTGGGCTATTCCGAGCCGTTCATGTTCGGGCTGACCGGCGGGGCTTATGCGGCGTGGTTGTCGGGGACTGCGGCAGGGGCCTATGCGGGGGGCGCGGCGCTGGCCGATTGGCCGGTGCTGGCGGCGGCGCTGGGGTTTATGCTGCCCGCGCTGTTTCTGGCGCTGTTGCTGTCGATCTTGTCGCGGGCGCAACTGCCGGCGATTGCAGTGGCGGTGGCAGCGACGGTGCTGGTGACGCTGGCGTGGTCGGGGACGGCGGGAATTTTGGCGGGGATGATCGCGGGGGCTTTGGCCGGGGTGATCGGGGGCAAACGCGATGCGGGTTGAGATTTTGGCGCTGGCGCTGATCGTGGGCGTTTGCACTTGGGCGTTTCGGTTTTTCCCGACGCGGATGGATGTGTCGGCCCTGCCCGAGCGCGGGGCTTTGGCGCGGTTTTTGGCCGCGACCGGGCCTGCGGCGATTGCGACGCTGTTTGTGGCCTCGGTTTTGCCCGAGGTGACGGGGGGCAAGCCGATGGCGCCGTTTGCGGCGGGCACCGTGGCGGTGCTGGCGGTTTACGGCGTGACGCGGTCGGCGGCGTTCGGGGCAGTGATTGCGATTTTCGGGGCCTAAGGGTTGCGAAGTGCCGTTGCGGTTCCGATATATCGTGAAAGATGAATGTATGAGGGTGCCATGGCCGATGCTGTGAAACTGAGTTGCGCTACGTGTGGGCAGATGAACCGGGTGCCGGTGGCCAAGCTGGCCGAGGCACCGAAATGTGGCTCTTGTGGGGAGCTTTTGGTCAGCGGCAAGGTGATCGAGTTTGATCCGGCGGCGCATGACAAGGCCGTGCGCGGCGATGAATTGCCGCTGCTGGTGGATTATTGGGCGCCCTGGTGCGGGCCGTGCAAGATGATGGCGCCCGAATTTGCCAAGGCGGCGCGCAGCCTTGCGCCCGGCGTTCGCTTGGCCAAGCTGAACACCCAAGATCACCCCGAAATTGCCAGCCGGGCGCGGATCCAAGGCATCCCGGCGCTGATCCTGTATAAGGGCGGTCGCGAGGTGGCGCGGTTGGCGGGCGCGCGGCCCGAGCGTGAGATTGTGGCCTTTGTGCAGGGGCACATGGGCGGCTAAGTGGTTGATTTTACACCAAGGATTCGATCTTTGCGCCGTCAAAATTGCGGAGCGCGGCCTCGATCTCAGTGCGGCTTTGCATCAGGCAAGCGGCCGTAGAAAGCGCATCGGCGACGGCGGCGGTTGGGGCGGAGAGCGTGACCAATTGCCAGGTGGCGGGGGCAGGCTGGCCGGTTTTGGGATCGAAGATATGGCCGATTTTTCCCGCTGCATCGAGAAGCGTGCCGCGCGGGCTTGAGGAGGCCAGCGCGCGGTCTTGCAGCGCAACTTGGCCGCCCGAGGTGAGGTTGACCGGCCAAGCACCGCCGCCGGGTTGGCCGCCGAGTGCGTGAAATTCGCCGGTGTTGATCAGGATATCGGTGAGGCCCTTGGCGCGGAAGAGGGTGGCGATCTGATCGGCGATGAAGCCTTGGGC
>CBDUEF010000187.1:0-5650 GCA_965366095.1 uncultured Cypionkella sp.
TTCTCTTTCCCCCCTTCAAGCCAGTTTTTGTAAAAGGCCGCGCAATGGTGCGCCAAAACCGCCGCTGTCAAAGCCACCGAATAATCCGATGTAAACGGGCGGGTGCAAAACCGGCCCTTCCACTTGGGGTTGACCAAATCCTCATAGGTGGTGATTTCGCCATCCTTGACCCGGTCGCGGCTGGCATAGATCACACGAGCGCGGGTGGTCAGGCCAAACCACTGGTTGCCCGGATCGCGGTATTCGGCGGGGATATTCGCCGCAAGCACCGCCGAGTCGACCGGCTGCGTGACCCCCGCATCCACAATCTGCACCAACCGCGCAATATCCACCGTCAGCACCAGATCGGCCGGAGAGCGGCTGCCTTCGGCCACCAAACGCTCGGTCATGCCCTTGTCAACAAAGGCGATATTCACATCAATGCCGGTTTCCTTGGTGAATTGGTCCAGCAAGGGCTGGATCAACTCGGGCTGACGATGCGAATAGATGTTCACCTCTTCGGCCCAGACGGGCAAGGCGGTGGTGATCAAGGCAAGGGCAAGAGCCGGAATCGCGCGCATTTTCTGAGTCCTTTTGTCGGATTTGCTGGCCGAGATAAACCGCATTGCCACGCCCGCGTCAATACCTGACAAAAAAACTTTACCTTGCCCCGCCGCCGGCTTTCCCGGCCGCGCGCGCCTTATCCTCGGCCTTGGCCCGATTCCACAAAGCGTCCATTTCGGCCAAATCACTTTGCGCCGGAGCCTTCCCGGCCTCGGCCAGAAAATCTTCGATCCGGGCAAAGCGGCGGCTGAATTTGACATTGGCTGCGCGCAATGCGGCCTCAGGATCAACATTCATATGTCGCGCCAAGTTCGCCATAACAAACAGCAAATCACCAAATTCTTCGGCGACCGCATCGGCCCCCAAACTGTCGCGTGCCTCCACCAGTTCGGCCATTTCCTCGCGCAGCTTGTCCAGAACCTCGTCGGTTGAGGGCCAGTCAAATCCCACCCGCGCCGCCCGCTTTTGCAACTTGACCGCCCGCGTCAGCGCAGGCAATCCCAGCGCCACCCCCTCCAGCACCCGCGCCGGGCCGCGCTCGGCCGCCTTGATCTTTTCCCAATCGGAGGTTTGCTGCTTGGACGATTTCTCGCGGCTTTCACCCGCGAAAACATGCGGATGTCGCGCAATCATCTTATCCGAAATCGCCCGCACCACCGCGTCAAATCCAAACAGCCCGGCCTCCTCGGCCATTTGCGCGTGATAGACCACCTGCAACAGCAAATCGCCCAACTCGCCGGGCAATTCGCCCCAGGCCTCACGCGCGATTGCGTCGGCCACCTCATGCGCCTCTTCAATCGTATAGGGCACGATGCTGGCGAAATCCTGCTCGATGTCCCAGGGACAGCCCGTTGCCGGATCCCGCAGCCGCCGCATGATCTCACGCAGCCGCTCGATTCCGGCCATTTCATCTCTGACCAACGCATCAGACGATTGCACCATTGCCGATCCTCTCAAAACAAGGTTTGATCAAAGGCCAGAAACTCAGGAGTCCCCCATGCCCATCCTCAACCGTATCGCCGCTTATGCCGAGGAAATGAAGGGCTGGCGCCACCATCTGCATGCAAATCCCGAATTGGCTTTTGAATGCCACAACACCGCAGCCTATATCGTGGAGCGCCTGAAAGAGATCGGCGTCGATGAGATTCACCCCGGCATTGCCAAAACCGGCATCGTGGCGATCATCAACGGCTCGGCCCCCGGCGAGACCATCGGGTTGCGCGCCGATATGGACGCCCTGCCGATTACCGAGATCACCGGCGCGGATTACGCCTCGACCATCCCCGGCAAAATGCACGCCTGCGGCCATGATGGTCATGTCACCATGCTTTTGGGCGCCGCGAAATATCTGGCTGAAACCCGTCGCTTTGCTGGCCGTGTCGCGCTGATCTTCCAACCCGCCGAAGAAGACGGTGGCGGCGGGCAGGTGATGGTCCAAGAGGGCATGATGGACCGTTTCAACATCAAACAAGTCTACGGCATCCACAACGCCCCCAACGTCCCCTTTGGCCATTTCCAAACCACCCCCGGCGCGCTGATGGCCTCAGTGGATACTGCCTTTGTCTATATCACCGGCAAGGGCGGCCATGGCGCGACGCCTCATGAATGCATTGATCCGGTGGTCGCAGTTGTGGCCATGGTGCAGGCCGTGCAAACTATCATCCCGCGCAACGTCTATGCCCTTGATGAGGCGGTGATTTCCGTCACCCAAATCCACACCGGCACCGCCTCCAACATCATCCCCGAAGAGGCGATGTTCTGCGCCACCATCCGCTGCTTCAAACCCGAAGTGCGCGATCTTTTGAAAAAGCGTTTCCATGAGATTGTGGCGGGCCACGCCACCGCCTTCAATGTTACGGCCCGGATTAACTATGATTGGGGCTATCCCGCCACCATCAACCATCCCGATCAGGCGGCTTTCGCCACCGAAATCGCCGCGGAAATCTCTGGCCCAGAGGCCGTAAACGGCAATTCCAACCGCGAGATGGGCTCTGAGGATTTCTCTTATATGCTAGAGTCCCGCCCCGGTGCTTACCTTTTCATGGGCACCGGCCCCGGTGCTGGCCTGCACCACCCGGCCTTTAATTTCAACGATGAGGCGGCCCCCATCGGCGCCTCATTCTTTGCCCGCTTGGTCGAACGGGCCCATACTTTGCCATAGGTGTCCCATGTTGCGCATGCTCTTCGCCCTCATAGTCCTTGCCACCCCGGCGCTCGCCGGGGATTATGTGAATTTCCATTCCCCCTCGGGCAATATCCAATGCGCGATCTCAACCGGTGACTATGCCGGGGTGCGTTGTGATATGTCGCAACTGACCCCCAGCTACACCAAAGCGCCCGCCGATTGCGAATTTGACTGGGGCAGCAGTTTCGCAGTGGATAGAAAGGGCAAGGGCTATCTTGCCTGCGTTTCCGATGCCGTCGCCAATGATGAGGGCTTGGAACTTGGCTACGGAAAATCCATCACCCTTGACGGATTCACCTGTAAATCTGCGAAATCCGGCATCACTTGCACCAATCCTAGCGGCCACGGCTTTGCCATTTCCAAAGCCAAACAACGCCTCTTCTGATATTTGATCAAAATTTTTCTGGCGTTTTGATCCGCAACAGCTATCTTCAGGTCAGATATTGACTGGAGATTCAAAATGACCGCCCTCAGCCACAACCAGAACCTCTGGGAAATGGATCACGACCACGGCTTCCACCCTTGGACCAACTTCGGCAGCTTTGCCGAAAAGGGCGCGCTGGTGATTTCCAAGGGCGAGGGCTGTTATCTCTGGGACGCTTCGGGCCGCAAATACTTCGACGCCGTGGGCGGTCTGTGGTGCACCAACATCGGCCTTGGCCGTCGTGAGATGGCCCAAGCCATCGCCGATCAGGCCGAGCGTCTGGCCTTTTCCAACACCTTTGTCGATATGACCAACGACCCCACAGCACTCCTCTCGGCCAAACTGGCCGAGCTTGCCCCCGGTGATCTGAACCGTGTGATGTTCACCACCGGCGGCTCCACCGCCGTTGATACCGCCGTGCGCATGGTTGCCTATTACCAGCACTGCCGTGGCTACCCCGATAAGACCGACATTGTCGCCCGCGATTATTCCTACCACGGCTCGACCTACCTTGCCCAATCGGTAGGCAAACGTCCCGGTGACCGGGTCGAGGAATTTCGCTACAAAACCGACGGTATCCATCACCTTGCCTGCCCCAACCCCTACCGCCGCCCCGCCCATCAGACCGAGGCGCAATTCTGCGATGATCTGATTGCTGAATTCGAGGCCCTGATCGCCCGCGTCGGTGCCGACCGCATCGGCGGTTTTATCGCCGAACCCATCCAGGCCTCGGGTGGCATCATCATCCCGCCTCAGGGCTACCTGAAACGCATGTGGGACATTTGCCAGCGCCATCAGATTCTGTTCATCGCTGACGAGGTGGTCACCGCTTTTGGCCGCCTCGGCCATTGGTTCGCCAGCCTCGCCGAATTTGGCGTCCAACCCGATGTGATCACCTGCGCCAAGGGCCTGACCTCGGGCTACCTTCCCTTGGGCGCGATGATCCTGTCAGACCGCATCTGGGATGTGATGGCCGCCGATGGTGCCCGCTGGTTCACCGCCGGTTTCACCTATTCCGGCCATCCGGTTTCCTGCGCCGCGGGCCTGAAAAACATCGAGATCATGGAGCGTGAAGACCTTCTGGCCTATGCCACCAAGATCGGCGCCTATTTCCAAACTCGCCTCAAGGCATTGGAATCGCTGCCTTTGGTCGGCAATGTGCGGGGCAGGGGCCTGATGCTTTGCGTTGAAAACGTCGCCAACAAAACCACCAAAGAAGTCCTCCCCGATGGCATCAACGAAAGCAAACGCATCTCGAACCTCTGCGAAGACATGGGCCTGATCGTCCGCCCGCTTGGCCATCTGAACGTGATGTCGCCGCCCTTGGTGATCACGGAAAGTCAGGTGGATTTCATCACCGAAACGCTGGAAAAAGCCATCCGCATCGTGACGGATGATCTGGTGCGCGAAGGGGTAAGGCTGGGGTAGGTCCGCGCCTCCCTGACGGCGGGAGTGCGCGGGGCTACGCGTCCTTGTTCGGCGCATAGGGCAGCAAACCGAGATCACCCAATATGTTCAAGCTATTTAGAATAGCTTTGGACGCCAAATTTTGGGTTAGGCGTGTTTTCCAACAAATGCAGCATTTCAATGGAGTGGCCATCCGGGTCTTTGAAATAGATGGAAACCGCAGGCATCCACCCAATGACAACTGGTTCGGTCACGTTTTCACCATTGAAACCCAGCGGATCGATCTGCGCCGCTTTCAAGGCTGAAATGCTGTTCAGGACCGCATCTTTCGTGACCCGAAACGCAAAATGCAACGTCATACTCAGCGGAGCTGAACCATTCTCCCATAGCCCAAGCATCCCTTGGTCTTTGCCGCCGACCCAAAAGAAGGCAATTCTTCGTGCCGGTATGATTGTCGCCAGAGTAAGCCCCAGTTTGTCTTGATAAAAATCAACAGATCGGGATAAATCGCCAACAGGCAAATGGGTTTCGTAAACCCCGAGAATGCCCCGGCCAACTGGCTCTTTGCTCAAGATACACGCCCCCGAATTTCAACTTTTATTTGATATTAAGCTTTCAAACCGAACTCACATCAACGATTTAATGGCAAAAGAGTGAAAACTCTTGTCGATTAATTGGGCTGTTAGCCCACGATCCGTCGTATTTGCCAATCACAGCGAAACCCACCTCCGCCCCCCCCAATCCTTACCAAACCCTTAACCCTCACCTCTAACCCATTGATAATGAACAACCCGCTGAGTGTCGCACAAGCGCCCACCCTGCAAACCTTGCCTTCCCCGCCAATATCCCCTATCCCATCAAAACCGGATCAGCCCCGTCTCCGCTACAAAACGATAGGGCGCTTGAAAAATCCGAGACCCCCATGGCCCTAGAAGACGCCAAAACCGAAATCGACACCGCTTTCACCCGCAAAGGCCTGCGCGGCCTTGCCTTCGAGAACGCCTTTTCTGGCGCAACCTCTTTCCTGCGCCGCACCTACACCAAAGACCTCACCGGCGTGGACCTTGCCATCACCGGCGTGCCCTTTGATC
>CBDUEF010000188.1:0-5648 GCA_965366095.1 uncultured Cypionkella sp.
ATACACCCCATGGCTCATATTCAAGGTAGCCAGCGTAGATGACTTTGACCTGCCCCCCGATCGGCCCTCATTCATAACGAGAGTCCTTGGGTTTGATAGTTGTCAGTTTCGGGTGAGGTGATTTCGATCCTTGCTTCACGTGACACGACATAGCGCTCAACGTCGGCCAAGACAAACCGGGTGCTGCTGTCGTTGTTGCCGGAAACGCCAAGTTTCAGCTCCATATGATGTTGGAGGAGCAGCCTAACATGAATGCCGAGCGGGCGGCTCCTGCACACTAGTGGCGTGTTGCTGCCGCAAGCGCCTCCTCCAGCGCCGAAAACCGCCGTTCGACCAAGGCAAGAAATTGCACGGCGGCGCGCGATGGCTCTCTCAGGGCGGGCAACAGCAGGTCATACCGAAACGGCTGTTTCGGATGCAAAGGCCGGACAGTCACCCGCCCCGCCACGGCAAAATTCAGCGCTGTGACCGGCTCCACAATCGACAGCCCCACACCGGCGGCGACCAATTCGCAGATCGACGCGGAAAGCTGCGCCACCGCCACCACCTGCGGCTGGGCCTTGCCCAATGCCATAAACCCATCAGTTTCAGACCGTGTGGCAATCTCGGCCCCCAGCGCGACAAAGGGCTGGTCGTGAAAATCCGCAGGTTCCAGCCGCGCCTTGGCCGCCAACGCATGCCCCAAGGGCAGCACTGCCATCATCGGTGCGGTGCAAATCGCACGGCGGCGCACGGTAGGGTGATCGGTGTCCAGTGCGGCAAAGCCGAGGTCGAATTGTTGTGAAACCAGATGTTGCAGCACCGCTTGCGAGCTGCGCGCGCGCAAGGAGACCACAATCCCCGGCGCGATCTTGGCAAATTCCGCCATCACATCGGGCAGAAATTTCAACGCCAGCGCGGGCATTCCGGCAATCGACAGACTGCCTTGGCGAAAATCGCGGATGTCACGGATCACCCGCGAAATCTCGGACAGGCCGACGAAAGACCGTTCGACCTCTTCATAGAGCGCCAGCGCCTCGGGTGTGGGCACCAACATCCGGCCACTGCGTTCAAACAGGCGAAATCCGGTTGCCTGCTCCAGATCGGCGATCTGACGGCTGATCGAGGGTTGCGTGGTATTCAAGAGCGCAGCCGCGGTTGTGACCTTGCCAGACTCAATCACGGCACGGAAGGCTTCAAGCTGGCGATGGGACAGGCGATGTAACATCGCCAATACATATCACAGACGTATGGGTTAAGCAAAAACAAGAATTATTCGTATGAATGGATTTGTGCGATCTTCCTTTGGGGGAGGACCAGCATGGCACAATCTGACATCACAGTGCTCGGCGGCGGCGTTGTTGGCCTCTCGGTGGCGCTTGGCCTTTTGCGCGCCGGATGCGCCGTAACGGTGCTGGACGGTGCGGATGGTGATTTTCGCGCCTCTCAGGGCAATTTCGGGCTGGTCTGGTTGCAGGGTAAGGGCGCTGATTTCGCGCCCTATGCGCGCTGGCCGGCGCAGGCGGTTGCGGCTTGGCCCGAATTTGCGCGCAGTTTGCAGCAGGCCTCGGGCGTCGATGTCGCGCTGTCGCAGACCGGCGGCTATGAGTTTTTCACCGATGCGGATGAGCTGGCAGATTTCACCGCAAGCCTTGCCCGTCAGCAGGCGCATTTGGGGCGTAAGACCCATGAAATTCTAAGCGGGGACGCTCTGCGCCGCAGCCTTCCCGGCATCGGTGCGGGCGTTGTCGGGGCCAGCTTTTGCGCCTCGGATGGCCATGTGAACCCGCTGCGCTTTCTGCGCGCTTTGCGGCTTGCGGTGACCACGCTTGGCGGGCAGATCGTGACCGATGCCCAGGTCACGGCGATTGCGCCTGCGCCGGGTGGCGGCTTTGATCTGAGCTTGCAAAACGGCCTGCTGCGCGGCGCGGGCAAGCTGGTGCTTTGTGCGGGGCTTGGGTCGGCATCCTTGGCGGCAAGCCTTGGGTTTTCCGCCCGTATCCGCCCCCAGCGCGGTGAGTTGTTGATCACCGAAAAGCTGGGCTGCCGCCTGCCGTTCCTGTCCAGCACCATCCGGCAGGTCGATGAGGGCGGTGTGCAGATCGGCGGCACCCATGCCGATGCGGGGCTAAATGACGCCGAATCTCTGGCGATGATTGCAGGCCTTGCGCGCCATGCGGTCACGGTGTTTCCGGCCTTGGCGGGGGTGCGGGTGGTGCGGTCTTGGGGCGCGCTTCGGGTGATGTCGCCCGACGGCTATCCGGTCTATGCCCGCTCGTCCCTTCACCCCGATGCCAGTTTGGTGACCTGCCACAGTGGTGTCACGCTTGCCCCTTTGCACGCATCAACGCTGGCCGATTGGCTGCTGAACACCGGAACCACACCAGAACAGGGGGCTTTCGATGACACTCGCTTCGCGCTTTCACCCGCGGCCTGAGGGCCCGTTGCGCCTGACCTTGGACGGAGTGGCGATCCGCGCCCATGCGGGCGACAGCGTCGCGGCGGCGGTTCTGGCGCAGTCCGGTGACGCCACGCGCCAAACCGGCAAGGGCACTCCGCGCGCCGCCTTTTGCATGATGGGCGTGTGCTTTGACTGCCTGATGGAGATCGACGGTCAGCCCAATATACAAGCCTGCCAGACGCCGGTGCGCGATGGCATGGTGCTGCGTCGTCAGTTGGGTTTGCGCGGATTGGGGGAAGCCGATGTCGCGCGCTGATCTGATCATCATCGGCTGCGGCCCTGCGGGCATGGCCGCGGCCACCACCGCCGCGCAAGCGGGCTTGCGCGTGCTGATGCTGGATGAGGCCCCCCGTGCGGGCGGCCAGATTTACCGCAATGTCAGCGCGGACCCAGCGCCATGGCTCGGCCGCGATTATGCGGCGGGCGCGGCTTTGGTCGCAGCCCTCAGCCATCCCAATATCCAAACCCAATTTGGCGCAACTGTCTGGCGGATCGAGGCAGACGGTCGGGTGGTCTGGTCGCAAAACGGCGCGAGTCAGATCAGTGCGGCGCCCCATATCCTGCTGGCGGGCGGCGCGCAGGAACGCCCGACGCCGTTTCCCGGCTGGACGCTTCCGGGGGTGATGCCTGCGGGGGCCGCGCAAATTCTGATGAAAACTTCAGGATTGCTGCCCCGCGATGCGGTGCTGGCAGGCTGTGGCCCGCTGCTCTATCTGATTGCCGCGCAGATGATTGATGCGGGTGCTGCGCCAAAGGCACTGGTGGAAACCCAGACCAGCGCGATGATGCGGCGCGCCTTGCCGCATTTGCCGCGCGCGCTGTTGGCCTTGCCTGTGTTGCTCAAAGGGCTGGGATTGTTGCAGAAAATCCGCAAGGCCGGGGTGCGGCGGTATAAGGCAGCTTCGGCACTTCAGGCCACGCCCCAAGGCAACGATATCCGCTTTGCCTTCACCGCGAAGGGCCGGCGCCACCAGTTCGACACGCCCTTGTTGCTGACCCATCAAGGCGTCATCCCCGCCACCCATACCAGCCGCGCGGCGGGCGTGGCGCATATTTGGAATGACACGCAACAGGCATTGCAGCCGATCACCGATGCTTGGGGTCGCACCAATCAGCCCCGCATCCATATCGCGGGCGACGGCGCCGGTATCGCAGGCGCAGAGGCTGCACAGGCGGCGGGCGCATTGGCGGCGCTCGACATTCTGCACCTTATGGGCCGCATTAGTGAAGACAGCCGCAACCAACGGGCGGCTGCCCCGCGCTCCGCCCTGATCCGCGCCCGCGCCCTCCGCCCGTTTCTCGATGCGGCCTATGCGCCCCTCCCCGAAATCCTCGCCCCCACTGGCGACACCATCGTCTGCCGCTGCGAAGAAATTACCGCCGCCGATATCCGCCAATCGGTCGCCGAGGGTGCAAACGGCCCGCGGCAAGTCAAAACCGCCACCCGCGCCGGCATGGGCCCCTGTCAGGGCCGCATGTGCGAGGGAGCGACGCGCGGCATCCTAGGCGCTTGCGGCATCACCCCCGCACCCGCCCGCATCCGCTCCCCGATCAAACCCGTCACGCTTGGCGAACTAAGCCTATTGCAGGAGAAAACCCCATGACCGAAGCCGCCCTGAAAGTCGTCGATCTGCATAAAAGTTTCGGTGTGCATGAGGTGATCAAAGGTGTCTCGCTTGAGGCGAAAAAGGGCGATGTGATCGCCATTCTTGGGGCCTCTGGCTCTGGCAAAAGCACGTTTCTGCGCTGCATCAACCTGCTGGAAACCCCCAATTCCGGCGATGTTTATCTGGGCGGCGAAAAGATGCGGATGACCCGCAATCGCCACGGCGATGTCATCCCCGCCGATCTGGCGCAGGTCGAGCGGATGCGCGCCCGAGCGGCGATGGTGTTTCAGGGCTTTAACCTTTGGTCGCATATGTCGGTGATGGAAAACGTGCTGGAAGGCCCGCTTTACGTCCAGAAAATCCCCAAAGCCCAAGCCCGCGAAAAGGCGGCGGCCCTGCTTGCCAAGGTCGGCCTGTCGGACCGCGCCGATTATTACCCCGCGCATCTGTCGGGCGGACAGCAACAGCGCGTGGCGATTGCGCGCGCCTTGGCGATGGACCCCGATGTGATGCTGTTTGACGAACCCACCAGCGCGCTTGACCCCGAACTGGTCGGCGAGGTTCTGGCGGTGATGCGCGATCTGGCCGCCGAGGGGCGCACCATGCTGGTGGTGACGCATGAGATGGCCTTTGCCCGCGATGTCTCGACCCACACCGTGTTTTTGCACAAGGGCGAGATCTGCGAGGCAGGCCCGCCCACCAAACTGTTTGCCAACCCCGAAACCGAGCAATTCCGCGCCTTTTTGGCCCGAATGAACTGACCCCAACCGAAAGGAAAAACCATGCTGAAAATGACCCTGCTTGCCGCGCTTTTGCTGGCCACGCCCGCCCTTGCTGATGATCCCCTGCGCATCGGCGTTGAAGGCGCCTATCCGCCGTTTTCCTTCAAGCAAGCCGACGGCACGCTGGCCGGATTTGACATCGACATCGCCATGGCGCTTTGCACCCAGATGAAGCGCGACTGCACCTTGGTTGAACAGGAATGGGACGGCATGATCCCGGCGTTGAAGGCAAAAAAGTTTGACGCCATCGTCGCCAGCATGTCGATCACCGAAGAGCGCAAGACCCAGATTGATTTCTCGGACAAATACTATCAAACCCCGGCCCGTCTGGTCGCCAAAAAGGACGCGGGCTTTGAGGGCACGCCCGAGGGCCTGACCGGCAAGCGCATCGGCGTGCAGCGCGGGGCGACCCATCAGTGCTACGCCGAAAAGATGTTCCCCGGTGCGGAAATCGTGCTTTACGGCACCCAGGAAGAGGTGTTCCGCGATCTGGCCTTGGGCCGCGTTGATGCCGAACTGTCGGATTCGACGATCTCGCAGGAAAGCTTCCTGTCGAAGCCGGAGGGTGCCGATTACGCCTTCCTTGGCGGTGATCAGACTGATGTCGATTGCTATGGCGAAGGCGTCGGCATTGCCATAGCAAGGGCGACGATGCCCTGCGTGAGGCTTTGAACGCCGGGATCAGCGCAATCCGCGAGGATGGCACCTATAAGACCATCAACGACAAATACTTCCCCTTTGACATCTATGGCGGCCGTCCGGCTGTCGCCAGCACTATCACTTTGCAGGATATTCTGGGCGTCGGGCGCTGGCTGAACG
>CBDUEF010000189.1:0-5579 GCA_965366095.1 uncultured Cypionkella sp.
ACAAGATTGCGGCCAATGGGGCGGTGCAATTTATCGACAGTTTGGGCAATCGCGACGGGTTGGCGATCACCGGGCCTGCCGCCGTGCAGATGGTGGAGATCGGCGGGCAACAATTTGCGGTGATCGCCTCGACCATCTCGGATTCGCTGAGCGTGGTGCGGATCAATGCCTCGGGCTGTCTGTTTCAGACCGATCATCTGATCGACAATCGCGACACAAGGTTTGCCGATGTGGCGGCACTCGATCTGTTTCAGGCCAATGGCCGCAGCTTTGTGGTGGCGGCGGGCAGCGATGCGGGCCTGTCGCTGTTCGAGCTGTTGCCGGGGGGCAAGATCGAGCCTTTGGCCAGCTTTGCGCTGGAGACCGGCGCGGGCATTGGCTCTGTGGTGGCGATTGAGGCGGTGGTGCTGGGCGACAAGGCCGCGATTCTTATGACCGATGCCTCGGGGGCGGGGATTTATCACTATGAGCTGTCGCTGGCGACGCTGGGCAAGCTGATCATCGGGCAAGGTGGCACGGTGACGGGCACCGCGCTGGATGATCGGTTGCTGGGATCGGATGCGGCGGAAACCCTGCAAGGCGGGGCCGGGGATGATTTCATCCATGACGGCGGCGGCGCGGATGTGCTGATGGGGGGGGCGGGGGCGGATGTGTTTGTGCTGGCGCGCGATGGCCAGCAAGACCGGATCGCCGATTTCACCGATGGGGAGGACAGGATTGATCTGTCGGACTGGGGGATGATCTATTCCGTATCGGCGCTGACGATCCAAAGCACCGCCACAGGGGCGCGGATCAACTTTGGCGGCGAGGTGCTGATTGTCGACTCGGCCAATGGCAAGCCTCTGAGCGCGGCCAATTTTACCGACGCTGATTTCCTGTTTTAGCGGCAGCGAAAGCGGCGGTCGCACGCTTTGGGCTGGACGATGGCCCGCGATCTGGTTCAAATCCGGCAAGCAGCAAAGGCGGGGCCTATGGTTTATTGTCCGGCTGCAGCAAGTCGGCCAAAGCGCATTGATTTGGCCAGAATGGGTTTGGTGGCGCGGGGCTACAGTTAGGGGGCGGGGCGTGCGGCATGTGCTGATTTCGAGCATCAAGGATGAAGGGCCATTCTTGTTGGAATGGGTGGCGCATCATCTGGTTTTAGGCTTTGATCAGATCGCGATTGCCTCGAATGATTGCCGCGACGGATCAGAGGTTTTGTTGGCCGCAATGGATGCTGCGGGCTATATCACCCATGTTCCCAATGTCTTGCAGCCGGGGGATGTTCCGCAGCACGCAGGCTATACGCGTATCCGCGAGGGGTTGGACCTGGCCCCCGAAGACTGGATGATGATGCTGGACGCGGATGAGTTTCTGAACGTGCATTGCGGCGGCGGTCGTGTGGGCGATCTGACGGCGCGGGCCGGGGACGAAATTGACATCATCGCGCTGTCGGGCATGGGATTTACCGATGCGCCCGAGATCAACTGGCGACCGGGGCCGATCTGTGGGCGGTTTGCCCATCGCTTGCCGCTGCGCCACCGGGCCAATGCCGCAGTCAAAAGCCTGACGCGGGGCACGGCGCGGTTTGCGGGGATTCATAACCATCATCTGGTGGGCTATTCGGCGCGGGCGCCGCTTGTGGTGATGCGCGGCGATGGGGCGCGGTTTGAGTTGGCGCGAAATCTGCCTATTTTCAAGCAATTGCGCAACCTGCCTCTGCGCGAGATTTCGCACCGTCTGGCGCAATACAACCACTATCTGATCAAAACATGGGACAGCTTTCAGCTGCGGCGTGAGCGTGGGCGCGGGGTCTCCAAGGTCGATGGCCCGATCACGGATCGCCATACCGAGGATTATTTTGCCGAGCGTCAGGTCAGCGCCGGGCTGAATGAGACGATCCTGCGCTATCAGACCGAGGTTGCCGCGATGATGGCAACAATGCTGGAGGATCGCCAGATCCAGGCCGCCCAACAGGTCTGCGAGGCGCTCTATGGGGCAATGGTGGCGCGCTATCGTCGGGATGAGCCGGGCGGCGCCTGAGGGCCAAGCTCGGTCAGGATAAGCTCGGCCTTGGCGTTTGCTTCGGTCAGGTCCAGAGTTGGGAAGGTGCTGATCGACGGCGAAGGGTTTGCCTGAAAGGGCCGCAAGGGCGGGGCGTTTCGCCGCCTATTCCTTGAAATAGCGGCTGTCCTTGATTTGCTCCCATGCCCAGACCACCTCTTGCAAACGCTCTTCGTCCGAGCGGTCCCCGGCGTTCATGTCGGGGTGCAGATCCTTGACAAGGCCTTTGTATTGCTTGCGAATCTCGGTTTTGGTCCAGGTGTCGCGCACGTCAAGGATTTCAACCGCCTTGCGCTCGGTTGCGGGGAGTTTGCGGGTGGCGTTGGACGCGGGCTTGCCGGGGTTTTGGGTGCCATTGCTGCCCAGTATTTGCATCGGATCATCGACGCCAAGGCGCTGCCAGGCGCGGCCATCATCTTTTTTCGAGAAAGGTTTGGTCTCACGCTCCCAGAGCCGGTCTTTTTCCAGCAGCTTTTGAAATTCCTCATCCGTGGCGGTGCCAAAGAAATTCCATTTCAGATTGTATTCGCGAATGTGGTCGCGGCAGAACCAGAAATATTCGTCGAGATGATCGGGCGATTTCGGCGCGCGATAGGCGGCTTTTTCGGCGCAACCGGGGAAATCGCAGGCCTTGGTCGAGGTCTCGAACGCGCCAGACATGCCCCGACGGGTGGTTTTGCGTTTGGCCTTATCGGAGGAAACCCGCAGGTCAAACTCGAAGGGGGAACGATTGGTCATGTAGTAGGGCCTTTCCGACTCGGGGCCGTGAGTTTAGGGGTTTATGCGGCAGATAGAAGGGGGCTTGCGATAAAATGAGCGTAGAAGAAGAGATGAAAATCCGGCTTGAGGCGGCATTTCGCCCCGAACGGCTGGAAATCCGCAATGACAGCACCAAGCATAGGGGGCATGGCGGTGATGATGGCTCGGGTGAGAGTCATTTTCACATTGTCATTCGGGCAGAAAGCCTTAGCGCCTTGCCACGGGTGGCACGGCACCGCGCGGTGCATGCGGCGCTGGGCGATTTGAACAGCCGCGTTCACGCCATCGGGCTGGACCTAGGCTGAGCGCAGCGCTTTCAGCTCCAACCTGCGCGCGTGCAGCACCGGTTCGGTATAGCCCGAGGGTTGCACCCGGCCTTTGAACACCAGATCGCAGGCGGCAAGATAGGCAATGCCGCCAAAACCCTTGGCCATCGGCTGATAAAGCGGATCGCCTGCGTTCTGGCGATCGACCACCTCGGCCATTTTCTGCATCGCGGCCTGCACCTGATTGGTGGAAACCACGCCGTGATGCAGCCAGTTGGCGATGTGCTGGGCCGAGATGCGGCAGGTGGCGCGGTCTTCCATCAGGCCAACATCATGGATGTCGGGCACCTTCGAGCAGCCGACGCCCTGATCAATCCAGCGCACCACATAGCCAAGGATGCCCTGGGCGTTGTTTTCCACCTCGGCCATCACCTGGGCCTCGGACCACAGCCGATAGCTGGCCAGCGGAATATCAAGGATGGTTTCGACATTGCTGCGCCGCCCGCCCTTTTTGAGGCGGTTCTGCACGGCGAAGACGTCGATCTTGTGGTAATGCAGCGCGTGCAGAATGGCGGCGGTGGGCGAGGGCACCCAAGCGCAATTGGCCCCGGCCTTGGGGTGATCGATCTTTTGTTCCAGCATCGCCGCCATCAGATCGGGAGCGGCCCACATGCCCTTGCCGATCTGCGCGCGCCCCTGAAGCCCACATTCCAGCCCGATATCGACATTCTGGTTTTCATAGGCGCCGATCCAGTTCTTGCGCTTGATGAAATCCTTGCGGCTAAATGGGCCCGCCTCCATCGAGGTGTGAATCTCATCGCCGGTGCGGTCGAGAAAGCCGGTGTTGATAAAGGCCAGCCGCGATTTTGCGGCGCGGATACAGGATTTGAGATTGACCGTGGTGCGGCGTTCCTCATCCATCACGCCGATTTTCACGGTGTTTTTCGGCAGGCCGAGCAATTTCTCGACCATATCAAAGGTCTCGGTGGCAAAAGCCACCTCTTCCGGCCCGTGCATTTTGGGTTTGACGATATAGACCGAGCCCATGGTGGCATTGCGCAGGCCGCTGGTTTTCTGCAGATCATGCATCGCAATCATCGTGGTGATGGCCGCGTCCATCAGGCCCTCATAGATTTCGCTGCCATCGGGGAGAAGGATCGCCGGATTGGTCATCAGATGGCCGACGTTGCGGATCCAGAGCAGCGCGCGGCCTTTGAGCAGCAGCGGGGTGCCATCGGGGGCGGAAAACTCGCGGTCGGGGTTCAGGCGGCGCTGGATGGTCTTGCCGTTCTTTTCCAGATCGGCCGACAGATCGCCCTGCATCACCCCCAACCAATTGGCATAGGCCAGGGTTTTATCCTCACCATCGACGCAGGCGACGGAATCCTCGCAATCCATGATCGCGGAAAGTGCGGATTCCAGCACGATATCGGCCAGACAGGCCTGATCACGGCTGCCGATGAAATGGGCGCGGTCAAACACCAGTTCAACATGCAAGCCGTTGTTGACCAGCAGCACCGAGTCCGGGGCTTTGGGGTTGCCCTTGTAGCCCGCGAATTTCGCCGGCGTGATCAGCGGCAGATCGCCAATCAAGAGCGCGCCGTTGATCACCTGATAGCGGCGCACATCGGCATGAGAGGCGCCGGCAATCGGGAAGGCCTCGTCGAGAAACACCCGCGCACGGGCGACCACGCGGGCACCGCGGCCGCGTTCATAGCCGCCTGCGGGGGCAGGGCTGCCCATGGCATCGGTGCCATAGAACGCATCGTAAAGGCTGCCCCAGCGGGCGTTGGCGGCGTTCAGAACATAGCGGGCATTGGTGATCGGCACCACCAGCTGCGGGCCCGCAACCGATGCAATCTCGGGATCGACATTGGCGGTGTCGATGTGGAAATCCGCGCCTTCGGGCAGCAGATAGCCGATGTCTTCCAGCATCGCCTTATAGGCGGCAGGATCATGCGGCGCGTCGCGGTGGGCGATGTGCCAGGCGTCGATCTTGGCCTGCAAATCGGCGCGCTTTTGCAGCAGGGCGCGGTTTTTGGGGCCTTGGGTGGTGGCAAGATGGGCCAGCCCCGCCCAAAAGGCATCGGCGCCGATCCCGGTGCCGGGCAGGGCGCGAGTCTCGATGAAATCGGCCAGAAGGCGATCAACCTGCAAGCCGTGGCGGGTGATGCGTTGTGTCATGGGTGCTCCAAGCCGTTGTGTATGCGATGGCACACAAATAGCAGAACGTCCCGCCGGGGCAAGTTTTCAGGGCAAGGATTTGCCAAGGCTTTGGCGAAAACTCTTGATGCGCGGGCAAGTGAATGGAGAAATGGTTAGTTGATCGGCTAAGTTTTGCTTTGCGAATCGGTGGGGCAATGTCACTTAGTGATATGGCTAAGCATGATCCCGATCTTTCCCTGATTTTTCAAGGGTTCTCTGACCCGACCCGCCGCGCCATGTTGGCGCAGTTGGGGGCAGGGATGGCGGTTCCGGCCTCGGAATTGGCGCGGCCCACCGGATTGGCCC
>CBDUEF010000190.1:0-5578 GCA_965366095.1 uncultured Cypionkella sp.
CGATGCTGTCATGCGTCATCACATAGACAACCGGCACCTGCATCAATGCCGAAAGACGCATGGCAGGGCGGGCGTAATCGGTGAAACACATGAACGTGCCGCCATAGGGGCGCACGCCGCCATGCAGCACCATGCCGTTCATTGCGGCAGCCATGCCATGTTCGCGGATGCCGAAATAGACATAGCGGCCCTTGCGATCTTCGGGAGTGAATACCCCCATGTCGGCGGTTTTGGTATTGTTGGAGCCGGTCAGATCGGCCGATC
Organism: uncultured Cypionkella sp.; assembly: GCA_965366095.1. GTDB lineage: Bacteria > Pseudomonadota > Alphaproteobacteria > Rhodobacterales > Rhodobacteraceae > CBDUEF01. Next base: position 265 of record CBDUEF010000190.1, read on the forward strand.
CGCCCATGGTTTCGGTCATGATCGGATTGATGACACCCAAAACTTTTTCCGAAGCCGAGCGGGTCGCGAGTTTCGGCGCATCGGCTGAGGCCGATTTTTTCAGGCTGCGAATGGCCGCAGGCAATTTGCCCGATGCATCGCCCGAGAAGATGCGGGTAAATTCGCCCTGTCGCGCCGCCGACAATGCGGCGACACGGGCGTTCCAAGCGGCGTGCAAATCGGCACCCGGTTTGCCCATCGCCTCCCATTCCGCCTTGATCTTGGCCGGGATTTCAAACGGCGCAGCGGTCCAGCCATAGGCGGCTTTGGTGTCTGCCATCAATTTTGGATCGGTCAAGGCGCCGTGGCCCTTTGACGTATCCTGTGCCGAAGAACCCAAAGCGATATGGGTCTTGCAGGCGATCATTGCAGGGCGGGGCGAGGCCTTGGCGGCGCTTATTGCGCGGTCGATATCCACGGGATCATGGCCATCGCAGTCAAAGACGTCCCAGCCCGAGGCCGCGAAACGCGCCTTCTGGTCGGTGATATCCGAGAGCGAAACCTTGCCGTCGATGGTGATGCCGTTGTTGTCCCAAAGCACGATCAGCCGGGAAAGCTGCTGCTTGCCGGCCAGGGCAAGGGCTTCTTGGCTTATGCCTTCCATCAAACAGCCGTCGCCAGCGATCACATAGGTGTGGTGATCCATGATCTTGGACCCCCAGCGCGCCCGCAGGTTCTCTTCGGCCATGGCAAATCCGACGGCATTGGCGATGCCTTGGCCCAAGGGGCCCGTCGTGGTTTCAACGCCCGAGACATGGCCATATTCCGGGTGGCCCGCAGTGATCGCGCCCCATTGGCGGAAATTCTTGATCTGCTCGATCGTCACATCCGCGTATCCGGTCAGATAGAGCAGGCTGTAGATCAGCATCGAGCCATGACCCGCCGAAAGGATGAAACGATCGCGGTCTGGCCAGCGTGGTGCTTTGGGATCAAATTTCAGGTGTTTTTCAAACAAAACGGTCGCGACATCCGCCATGCCCATCGGCATCCCAGAGTGGCCGGAATTGGCAGCGGCGACAGCGTCCAACGTCAGGGTGCGGATCGCAGCGGCGCGCATCCAATGGGCGGGGTGACGGTCACGGAGGGCTTGGATGTCCATAAAGTGGTTCCTGTTCCATTGTCAGAGTTTGGGGCTGCATAACAGCCTGTGCGGCAAGATCAAGCGTGGCGCGCAAGGCATTGGCGACAAAGGGGAGACCTTGGTGCAAGGAATAGGCTAAGATCGCCCTTGACGGCGGCGCAGACGATTCGCACTTTGGGCCAAGGCAAGACGAAACAACGAAGGGACCAGGCCAATGCAAGAAATCGCAGAACTGGAACGGCGCATCACCGCTGCCTTGGAGCGGATCGGGCGGGGGATCGAGGGTTTGGCAACCGAGCCCCATACCGCCCCTCCCAGTTCAGAACCGCCGCTGGACGACGCGTTGCTTGCTGCCAATGAGGCGCTCGACGAAGAGCGGATGGCCAATGCGCAACTAAAAGAGCGCTTGCGCGTCACGCGGGAAAAAGACGCGGAAACCCGTGACGGTCTGACGGCCCGCACGGTGGAATTGTCAGCCGAGGTTGAAACCCAATCGGATGAAATCAAGATGTTGCGTCGGCAAGTGTTGCAACTGAATGAGCATATTGCCACTCTGCGCGAAGCGGCCATTGCCGGAGTGACCGAACCGCATCACATCAACCGCGCCATGATGACGGAATTGGAAACGTTGCGGGCTGCCCGTGCGACCGAAGCCGAAGAACTGGCCGATATTGTCAAAACACTTACTCCCTTGATCCAAGAGGTCCAAAGCGATGCCTGATCTTGAAATCACCATCGGTGGCCGTGCCTTTATGGTTGCCTGTCAAACCGGGGAAGAGCATTTCCTGCGCGGTGCCGCGTTGATGCTGGACACCGAGGCGCAACCACTTTTGTCCCAACTCGGGCGATTGCCTGAAACGCGGATGCTATTGATGGCCGGGCTGATGCTGGCTGATAAAACAGCGGCCGTCGAAGATGAGAACCGCCAACTTAAAGCGCGGCTTGCAGAAATTGAGGCGCGGCCTGTTGTTGAGCGCGAAAAGATCGAAGTTCCGGTGGTGCCTTCGGCGGTTCGCGAAGCGCTTGCAGAAATTGCGGCCCGCGCCGAGGCCATGGCTGAGCGGGTAGAAGAATACCGCGTCGAGGCCTAAGGCTTAGATGTGTATCCAGCCATCGGCCCGGAGCCCAGACCGACCGCCAAGACCTTGACTGGCGCGCCAAGGGCTGACGTTCTGAGAATGAAAGCCGCAGTTTAAACCCCGGCTCGATCTTGGTTTCAAAATATGGAGCGGCGAGGGTTCAGGCGTTGGCCTCACGCACCTTATCGGCAGCGGCCTTGTCATAGGCAACGCCATTGGTCTCGAACAGCTGATCCAGCTCGCCAGAAAGCACCATCTCGGTGACAATATCACAGCCGCCAACAAATTCGCCTTTGACATAAAGCTGCGGGATGGTTGGCCATTCGCTGAAATCCTTGATCCCTTGGCGAATTTCGGCGTCAGCCAGCACATTTACATCGGCAAATTCGACGCCCATGTAATTGAGAACGCCCGCCACCCGCGAGGAAAACCCGCATTGTGGCATCAGTTTCGTGCCCTTCATGAACAAAACAACGTCGTTATTTGCGACCGTTTCGCGGATTTGATCTTGCGCGCTCATCTCTATTTCCTCTTCCTTGCCCGCATTTGACTGCGGCGTCATCAGTTAACGGTTTGGTGCCATGAGTAGGCTTTCGCCCTTACTCTGGCGCTTTGGTGGTAAGGGCCAAAGCGTGCAATTCACCATGCGCGCCATCCATCTTACCCTTCAGGCTGGCGTAGACCGCCCTTTGTTGCTGGACCCGGTTCATCCCCTTGAACGACGCATCAACCACTTCGGCGGCCCAATGGTTTCCGTCGCCGGCCAGATCGGTGATTGTGATCTTGGCTTGCGGAAATGTCTCCCGGATCAGGGCTTCGATATCGTGGGCTTCCATCGCCATGGGCTGCTCCTTGTTTCGCTAAAATGTAAGGCCGAGGCAGGGGAGCCGCAAGGGGGATCAATGCGAAAGCCACTCCGTTCGCAGCAAGCCGTAAAGCATCAGATCAACAGCGCGGCCAAGCGCAGGGCGATACCAGTGGTCGCGCAGCCTGCCTTCCAACTTAAACCCAGCGCGTTCATAGGCTTTCATCGCGCGGGGATTCTCGGATGACGCATCCAACCAAAGTTTGCGCGCATTCAGGTCATTGAAGGCAAAGGAAATCAAGCTGGCCATAAACGCAGCACCTTCGCCGCGGCCCGGCTCAGACAAGGCTAGTCTGAACAGCTCGACCCGCCCCGAGCGATCCCCAATTTCGCGAAAGATCGCAAATCCAGCAGGCGTCTGATCCTCCCAAATCAACAGCCGCGCCTTTTGGTCAGACAAATAGCGCGACAATTGGTCCTCATCATCATCGCCGATGAAAGCCGCGTTTGCGGGATTGGTCGTCAGGCTGCGAATAAAGGCAAAGTCGTTTGGGGTGCCGCTGCGAAGCCTCATCCCACGGCATTCTCGAAAGCGGAACGATAGAGCTTTGACAGCTCGCTCAGCGGGGCCGAATCCTTGCCAAAACTTACACAATCGCCGCCAAAGACCCCAACCTTTTCAATCGCCGCTCCGCTTTGTTTTGCAGCGGCCTTCAGGGCTGCCACAGCCTCAGGGGCGCAGGCAATCAGATATCGCGCCTGATCTTCGCCAAAGAGCTGCGCGATATCATCTGCGATCAGGCTGACCCCGATATTGGCGTTTTCGGCCATCTCGAAGGCTGCGAGTGCCAGCCCGCCATCGGCCAAATCCGTGCAGGCGCGTATGGATTTACGCGCAGCAATGATCATATTGCCGGAAATCTTTTCGGCGTCGAGGTTGACGGCAGGGGAGTCCCCGGCTTCGATCCCAAAGGCTTCGGCCAAAAGCGCCGATTGCCCAAGGTGCCCTTTGGTCTCGCCAACCAGCAGCGCGATATCGCCCGATTGCGCAAGGCCCGCGATCAGATCGTCGAGTGAGGCAAGAATTCCCACGGCGCCGATGGTCGGCGTTGGCAGGATCCCGGTGCCATCAGTTTCATTGTAAAGCGACACGTTGCCCGACACGATGGGCATATCAAGGGCCGCAACCGCCGCAGCAATTCCCTTTATCGCGCCGACAAATTGCCCCATGATTTCAGGCTTCTCGGGATTTCCGAAATTGAGATTATCTGTTGTTGCCAGAGGCTTGGCCCCCACAGCGATCAAGTTGCGATACGCTTCGGCGACAGCCTGCTTGCCGCCCTCGAACGGGTTCGCCTTGACATAGCGCGGCGTCACATCAGAGGTGAAGGCCAAAGCCTTTTGCGTGCCATGCACCCGAACGACACCGGCACCCGCACCCGGCGCAAGAACCGTATCCGCGCCGACCATGCTGTCATATTGCTCATAGACCCAGGCCTTGTGGGCATAGTTTGGGCTGCCGATCAAAGCGCGCAACCCGGCAATCGGCGAGAGTGTGGGGATTTCGCCCAAGGCCGGGGCCGCAGGCGTTTCGATCCAAGGGCGATCATATTCCGGCGCGGAGGACGAGAGTTTCGAGAGCGGCAAATCGGCCTTCACCTCATTGCCATGCAGGATCAAAAAGCGGTCTTCGGCGATGGTTTCGCCAACAATGGCGAAATCCAGATCCCATTTTACGAAAATGGCGCGGGCCACGGATTCCAGCTCGGGCTTGAGAACCATAAGCATGCGCTCTTGCGACTCTGACAGCATCATCTCATAGGCCGTCATATTGGTTTCGCGCTGCGGCACATCGTCAAGTTGCAGCTTGATCCCCAGCCCGCCCTTGTCGCCCATCTCGACGGCCGAACAGGTCAGGCCTGCGGCGCCCATATCCTGAATCGAAATCACCGCCCCCGAGGCCATAAGCTCAAGGCAGGCTTCAAGCAGGCGCTTTTCGGTGAAAGGGTCGCCAACTTGCACGGTTGGGCGCTTGTCTTCGATGCTGGCGTCAAATTCGGCTGACGCCATGGTCGCGCCGCCAACCCCGTCGCGCCCGGTTTTGGCCCCAAGATACACCACCGGCATCCCAACGCCTGAGGCCACCGAATAGAAAATCTTGTCGGCATCGGCCAGACCCGCAGCAAAGGCGTTCACCAGACAATTGCCGTTATAGCTGCGGTGAAAGCGCACCTCACCCCCGACAGTTGGCACGCCAAAGGCGTTCCCATAGGCGCCAACGCCCTCGACCACACCTTTGACAAGATAAGG
>CBDUEF010000191.1:0-5578 GCA_965366095.1 uncultured Cypionkella sp.
GTTCAAGCCGGCACGCTATGGCAAGACCGAGACGGGTACGGACGTGACCGCGAGCCTGGCAGCGGCTGCCCCCGAACTCCGCACGCAGGCCATCGAGGCCCTGGCGAAGCGCACGGCCGGCGATCTCGCCGCGGCCGCGCAGGGCCTGCAGGAGGCGGCGCAGAAGGCCGGCACCGATCCTGCGCTCTGGACCGAGCTCGGCCTCACGCAGCGCCAGCAGGCGCGTCTCGAGGATGCAATGGCCTCGTACGTGAAGGCGCTCGAAGCGCGTCCGGCCTATGCGCCGGCACTGCGCAACCTCGCCGTGCTGCTCGACCTATACATGGACGATCCCGTCCGCGCGCTGCCGTACTTCGAGCAGCTCAAGGCGGTCAGCGCCGACGACAAGCAACTCAACGCGTCCCTCGCCGACGTCCGGCAGCGTGCCGGCAAGCAATCCGCGCCGGCCCCCCCCGCTGCGGGCGAGGGCGCCGCCGATGCGCCGGCGGCACTGACGCCAGCGGCAACGCCAGCAAAACCCCCGCCCTGCGTGCGGGACGGGCCGCTTCGCGCACCGCCACAAAGGTGCGGATGCGCTCGATATCGGGGGTTTTGGCCGAGGAAATTCCCATCGCCTAGCCCTCCAACAAGCGGCAATCGGTGGGCGAGCAGGCCAGATGCACCCGCTCTCCCGCGGCAAAATTCCGTGCTTTGCTGATCGGAATACGCGCCGTCACCACCTGCTTGCCAAAGGCCTCCACCGACAGACGCATGTGGTCGCCAAGGAAGAACACATCCACCGCCGTGCCGGAAAACCGGTTCATGCCTGCATCGGTTGCGTCATCGGCCAGCACGATATTCTCGGGCCGCACCGACAGGCTGACATCTTTGCCAGCCGGGGCCGCATCAGCCACTTTCATCGTGGTGCCATCGGCCATCTTGACCATAGCGCCACCGCCCTCACGGCCAGCCAGGCTGCATGTCATCGTATTGTTTTCACCGATAAATCCGGCCACAAACCGGTTTGTCGGCGCGTTATACAGGGTTTTGGGATCCGCCAATTGCTGAATGCGCCCGTCATGGAACACCGCAATCCGGTCTGACATTGTCAGCGCTTCGGATTGGTCATGCGTGACATAAACCATGGTGATGCCCAGCGAGGTTTGCAGATGCTTGATTTCAACCTGCATCCGCTCGCGCAACTGCTTGTCCAGCGCGCCCAACGGCTCGTCCATCAGCACCAGCGACGGCTCGAACACCAAGGCCCGCGCCAAAGCCACGCGCTGCTGCTGCCCGCCAGAAAGCTGTGCCGGCTTGCGATCACCCAGCGCCTCAAGACTGACCCGTCCCAGCGCCCGCTTTACCTTGGCTTGCGCCTCTTCGCCCTTGATCCCGCGATAGCGCAGCGAAAACGCCACATTTTCGGCGACAGTCATATGCGGAAACAGCGCGTAATTCTGAAACACAAAGCCGATATTGCGCTTTTCCGGGGGCAACCGTTCAACCGGCTTACCCTCCAGCAGAATGCTGCCCAAGGTTGGCCGCTCAAACCCGCCCAGCATCATCAGCGTCGTGGTCTTGCCCGAGCCCGAAGGCCCGAGCATGGTTAGAAATTCGCCCTTGACCACATCAAGGTTCAGGTCTTTGACGACATAATTGATGCCGTCATAAGATTTCTTCACTTCTTTGAAGCGGACGAGCACGTCAGCCGGTTTTCCCATTGCATTAGCCTTCGCTACAGCGGTGTCCATAAACATGCCCGTCCTTTTCCAGATGTCAGATTACTGAGCGAGCCAAGTGGTGAAACGCTTGCGGATTTCATCGCCATTGTCGGCCCAGAAGGCGTTGTCCAAGGTCAGGGCAACGGTCAGGTTTGCAGGGCTGGTCGGCAGGTTCGCTGCATCTTCGGGGGCCACAAACTCAGCCGCCGATTTACGCACCGGGCCGTAGGGGATATATTTGGTGGTCGCCGCCAGAACAGCAGGCTCTACCGCATATTTGATGAAGGCCATCGACGCGTCGATGTTCTTGGCGCCTTTGGGGATAGCCCAGTAGTTCGAGTCAAGGATCTGGTTGTCCCAGACGATCTTGAAGTTCTGGCCTTCTTTGTTGGCGTTATAAATCCGGCCATTCCAAGCCGTTGTCATAACCACTTCGCCCGAAGCCAAAAGCTGCGGAGCCTGTGCGCCGGCTTCCCACCAGACGATGTCTTTCTTGATGGTGTCAAGTTTGGCGAAAGCGCGGTCCAGACCCTCAGGCGTGCCCAGAACGGTGTAAACCTGATCGACCGGCACGCCATCGGCGAGCAAGGCGAATTCCAGATTGGTGGCGGGGTTCTTCCACAACCCACGCTTGCCGGGGAATTTTGCGGTGTCGAACAGATCGGCCAGAACGGTCGGGCCATTTTCGGTTTTCGCAGCGTTATAGGCCAGCGAGGTGGAATAAACGATGGTGCCGACGCCGCAATCCGAGGTGGTGCCGTCGATCCAATCAGCCTTGTCGCCGATTTTTGTCCAGTCGATTTTCTCGAAGATGCCTTCGTCACAGCCTTGCAACAGCGTCGGGGCGTCAACGTCAACCACGTCGATGGTGGTATTGCCGGATTCGATCATCGCGGCGATCTTGGCGATCTCGCCGCCGTATTCCTGCTCATCCACCTTGATGCCGGTGGTGGCGGTGTAGGTCTCGAACACGGCTTTGCGCTGTGCCTCTTGATAGGCCCCGCCAAAGCTCATGACCGAAATTGCGTCCTGGGCAAAGGCCGGAGCCATCCCCAGCGGTGCAAGTGCCAAAAGTGAAACTGCCAGAATCCGGCGTTTGAGTGCGTATCCCAAGTCAACCCTCCCTTGTTGTTGGAAACCGTCCCGCACCATCATAGCGCGAGCGGCTTATGAAAAGTGACGCTACGTCGCAAGAAACCTCATGGGAAATTGGAAGAACGCATGAGGTGATGAGGATTGCTCATGGCATACAGGTTTGCCCGCCCGGCGCGGAAAGCAGAATCAGGGTGGGCCCCCTTTGACGCGCGGCCACACTTGGGCGAAAAAGCCACAACTTCGCCGTCCAAGCCCATAAAGCCTATGGGTTTTTCTGGACCTGCCCCGTTCTTGTGGCTATCGTCACTTTCAAACGGGGCGAGATGACCCCGAGATGAGGCAGTAATGGCGTTTCCTGAGCGGTTTTCGAACTTGCCAGAATATGCGTTTCCGCGTTTGCGGAAACTTCTTGATGTGCATCCTGCGGGCGGCACCCCCATCGCCATGACCATTGGCGAGCCGCGTCATGCCATGCCCGATTTTGTCGGCCCGATTCTCGCCGCCAATCTCGATGGCTTTGCCATCTATCCGCCCAATGACGGCACGCCCGAATTGTTGGACGCGATTTCGGCTTGGCTGCACCTGCGCTATTCTGTTCGGCTTTCGCCCGACCGTCTGATGGTGCTGAACGGCACCCGCGAGGGCCTGTTCAACGCCTGTATCGCGCTTTGCCCTGAAACCAAGCGCGGCAAACAGCCCGTGGTTTTGATGCCAAACCCGTTTTATCAGGTCTATGCCGTGGCCGCTCTCGCTGTAGGGGCCGAGCCGATCTACGTTCCCGCCACCGCCGCCACCGGCCATCTGCCCGATTACGCGGCCCTGCCCGCCGAAGTGCTGGACCGTGTCGGCGTCGCCTATATCTGCTCGCCCGCCAATCCGCAGGGGGCGGTGGCCAGCCGCGACTATTGGGCCGATCTGCTGGCTTTGGCCGAGAAACATGATTTCACCGTGCTGGCCGATGAATGCTACGCCGAGATCTGGCGCAACGCGCCTCCCCCCGGCATCTTGCAGGTGGCTGCCGAGGTCGGGGCCAACCCCGAGCGCGTCTGCACCTTCCATTCGCTTTCCAAACGCTCGAACCTGCCCGGCCTGCGCTCGGGCTTTGTTGCGGGCGGGGTGCAGGGCATCACCCGCATCCGCCAATTGCGCGCCTTTGCCGGGGCCCCCTTGCCGCTGCCGATCCAAAAGGTCTCCGAGGCGGCTTGGCGCGATGAGGCCCATGTCACCGCCAGCCGCGCGCTGTATCAGGAAAAATTCGCGCTGGCCGATCAGATATTTGCGGGGCTGCAAGGATTTAAGACGCCAGAAGGCGGATTTTTCCTTTGGCTTCCGGTCGAGGACGGCGAAACCGCCACGGTGAAACTGTGGCGTGAAACCGGCGTGCGGGTTTTGCCCGGTGCCTATCTTTCGCGTGATGCTGGCGGGCACAACCCCGGCAAAGGCTATATCAGGGTGGCACTCGTCGCCCCAAAAGAAGAAACGCAGCAGGGGCTGATCCAGCTTCGCGACTGCCTCTATGGTTGAGGACAGGGTAAATGGCTTCCTATAACGCACGTCAACGCGATCCGTTGCTGGATCAAGGCACCCAAGCCATGCTGGAACGCCGGGGGCGCGAGCTCCTTGGCATCGGGCTGGTCCTTGCCGCCCTTGTCTTTGCGCTGATGCTGGCCAGTTATTCGCCCAACGATCCGGGCTGGATGGTTGCCACCGATGAACCCGCCGCCAATCTGATGGGCCGATTTGGTGCCGCCCTCGCCTCAACCCTGATCATCATCGGCGGCAAAGGCGCCTGGGGTATCCCGGTGGTTCTGGCCTCCTGGGGCCTGCGCTTTATCCTGCACCGCGGGGCCGAGCGCGCCATCGGCCGCGTGGTCTTTGCCGTTATCGCCATCGCCATGGGCTCGGTCTATGCAGCCACCCTCACCCCCGGCGCCGATTGGACCCATGCCTTCTCGCTGGGTGGCCTCTTCGGCGATACCGTTCTTGGTGCGCTGATCGGCCTTTTGCCGATTTCCGCCACCTATGGCATCAAACTGATCTCGCTGCTGATCGGCCCGGCCTTTCTTGCCATGCTGCTTTATGTCTGCGGCTTTGATCGGGCCGAATTGCGCGCCTCATTGCGCTTTTTGGTGAACGGGCTGATCGTCAGCTATTCCACCTTGCTGGGCGCTGCTGGCAAAGGCGCGCAAGGCACCGCCCGCGCCGCCGCCGCCCTTCAGGATCGTCGCCGCAGCGCCGCCGAGGCCGCAAAACCAACCGAGCACCACTCGGCCACCCATTCCGAACCTGCTCCCGGCTGGGGCCGCCCGGCCAGCCTGCGCGCCGACAGCCGCTATCCTGAACCGCTGGCCGAGGCGCCGCATTACGCCGCCCCGCGTGAGAAAACCGGCCTTCTCGCCCGCATACCCTCGCTGATGCGCCGCGCCGTCGAACCCGAGCCAGAGCTGATCGAACCGCACAGCTCATATGCCGCCGATCATGCCGAACTTCCCAGCGATGACCGCATCAAGGCGCGCATTTCCGATGCCATCCGCCAACGCACCCATGCGCCGGTCACCGAGACCAACCCGATCACCGCCGCCATTCTGCGGCGCGAGCCCCCGATTGGCCGCCCGCGCAGCCCGACGCCGCTGATCGCCGACACCCGCGGCCTGCGCGCGGAACCCCCCGTTGTTGCCGCAATCGCCCCCATCGCCGCCCCCATCGCCGCCCGCATCGCCCCGGCCCTTGGCGCAGCCAGCCGCAGCACCCCCCTTTACGACGAAGAACCAGAGGCGCAAGAC